>JAURWJ010000058.1 GCA_030655015.1 Methylotenera sp.
CCATGCGCGTCTACCAATTCCGCCATCCGGGCAATTAACTTACGTATTTAAATACTATAGCCAATTAAGGCGTTGAATTTTATATTAAAGGTGAGCTTTGTCAATGACAAATCATAGAAATAGTCACAAAAGTAAAAGAAACAATGACCCTCATGCTGCGCGCGAAGCGAGCCGCTATGACACGCCGTTGCCAAGTCGGGAGCTGATATTGACCACTATGGCTGACCAAGGCGTACCGTTAGGCGTTGAGCAGCTCTACGCGTTGCTGGAGATTAGTGATGTTGAGCGAGAGGTGTTTAATAAGCGTTTAAACGCGATGGAGCGTGAAGGTCAAATTATTAAAAATAGAAAAGGCGCTTTGTGCATTGCCGATAAGCTCGTTTTAATCGCAGGCGTGGTACAGGGGCATCCTGATGGTTTTGGTTTTTTAATTCCAGACGATAAAACCAAGTGCAATGGTGAAGATTTATTTTTAAGCCCTAAAGAAATGTCGCAGGTGATGCATGGTGACCGTGCCATGGTGCGCATGAGTGGTTTAGATAGAAGAGGCCGGCCAGAAGGCAAAATTGTTGAGGTGCTTGAACGCCGCACCCAAAAGCTGGTAGGCCGTGTGATTCAAACTAGCGGCGTAACCGTGGTGGCAGCTGAAGATAAGCGCATTAACCTTGATATATTGATTCCATATCATTTAGATATGGGGGCAAAATCTGGGCAAGTGGTGATGGTGGAGCTAACGGAGCAGCCATCTTCACACGCAAAGCCGATGGGCAAAGTGGTGGAAATTTTAGGTAACTATGCCGATAGCTGCATGGAAATTGAAATTGCACTGCGTAAGCATAATTTACCACACGAATTTAGTGCTGAATCAGTCAAGCTTGCAGAGTCCTATCCTAAGTTAGTGCAAGCAACTGACTATAAAGACCGTATTGATTGCCGTGAAATGCCATTGATTACAATTGATGGTGAAACGGCACGCGATTTTGATGATGCAGTATATGCCCAGCCGCAAGGTAAAGGTTGGCGATTAGTGGTGGCGATTGCCGACGTGAGTTTTTATGTAAAACCAAACGATGCACTGGATAAAGGCGCGTTTGAGCGTGGCAATTCAGTGTATTTTCCACGGCGCGTTATCCCGATGTTGCCAGAGGCTTTGTCTAATGGCTTGTGTTCATTAAACCCCGATGTTGAGCGCTTGTGCATGATCTGTGACATGCAAATTGACGGCGCAGGTATTGTGAAGCAATTTAAGTTTTATCCGTCTGTGATGCGCTCAAAAGCACGCATGACATACACTCAGGTGTTTGAAATACTGCAAAATCCACAAGGTGAGTTGGCACAAGAATACGCTTGGTTGGTACCGTATTTAAATGATCTCAATAGCGTTTATCATTTGCTACAGACACAACGTGAAAAGCGCGGTGCGATTGAATTTGAGTCATCAGAAACCATCATGATTTTTGATGATAATGGCAAAATTGAACGCATTGAGCCCAGTACACGTAATGAAGCGCATAAGCTGATTGAGGAATGTATGCTGGCAGCCAATGTTTGCGCGGCTGAGTTTCTAAAAAAACATGAGCATCCAGCTTTGTATCGGATTCATGAAGGCCCAACGCCTGAAAAATTAGAGTTGCTACGCACGTTTATGGGTGAGTTTGGCTTTGGCGTGGGTGGCGGAGATAAACCTCACGCAAAAGATTACGGTAAGTTATTAGACAAAATCAGAGAACGCCCTGACGCGCAGTTATTGCAAACGGTGCTATTACGCTCTATGCAACAAGCCGTGTATAGCCCAGATAACGTAGGTCACTTCGGTTTGGCGTATGAGGCTTATGCTCACTTTACATCACCTATACGCCGTTACCCAGACTTATTGATTCATCGTGCAATTAAAGCAGTATTAAATGGTGATCGTTATAAAGCCGGGGACTGGAGTAACTTAGGGATGCAATGCTCAATGACTGAGCGTCGTGCTGATGATGCCACGCGTGATGTGACTAATTGGCTTAAATGCTTTTACATGCAGGATAAAATTGGCGAAGTGTTTGACGGTACGGTGGCGGGTGTGACCAGCTTTGGTTTGTTTGTCGCACTAGATGGCGTGTATGTAGAAGGCTTATTGCACGTTACCGAGTTAGGAAATGATTATTTTCATTACGACAAAGCGCGCCATGAAATGGCAGGTGAGCGGACCGGGGTACGCTACCAGTTGGGTGATAGGTTAACGATTAAAGTGGTGCGCGTTGATTTGGAAACCACCAAGATTGACTTTTCTTTATTTAACAAAAACAAAGAGATAACTTCTGAATTTAATGTCAGTTCTAATAAAAAAAGCATTGACATTAAAACGGGCGGCAGAGACAAATCTACTGTAAAATCCACGCCTGCTTTTGAGGGATCAAAGTCCGAAAGTATTAAATTTGGTGGTAAGTTTGGCAATAAGCCTAAAACTGGGCCTATTGAACCATCAACACGGAAGTCAACGTCTTCAAGCAAACCCAAACCACAAAATAAAACCACTAAACCTAAAAAAGTAGCGACCAAAGCTACTGCAAAAGCAACTAAACGTAAGGTAAAAAAATGAGTGATGCCCGTATTTTATTTGGCTTTCATGCCGTATTAAGCCGTTTGCGCCAACATAGCGCGAGCGTACAAGAAATTTTAATTGACCGAGACCGCGTTGATGCGCGCATGAAAGATTTGCTGAAAATGGCTGAATCTGCAGGTGTACGCACCATGGAAGTAGAACGTAGTCGCTTAGATGGCATGGCAGGCATGAATGGACGCCACCAAGGTGTGATTGCGCGCGTGGTCGATACGCCAATTCCCTATAAAGATATTCACGATATTTTAGAGTCTGACTTAACCGAACCTGCATTTTTCTTGATTTTAGATGGCGTAGAAGACCCGCACAATTTAGGCGCATGTTTACGCGTGGCAGATGCCATGGGCGTGCATGCGGTGATTGCACCTAAAGATAGGGCAGTAGGGCTTAATGCAACCGTACGTAAAGTGGCCTGTGGTGCAGCAGAAACCGTACCGTTTATTGCGGTAACTAACTTAGCAAGAACGATACGTGAACTCAAAGAAGCTGGGGTTTTTGTTGTAGGCACCACGATGGATGCACCAAGCACTTTGCTAAACACCAAATTGGATGGACCGATTGCATTTGTACTGGGCGCCGAGGGCGATGGTATTCGTCGCTTAACAGCTGAAACCTGTGATGCATTGGTGACTATCCCCATGTTTGGTTCGGTTGAAAGCTTAAACGTGAGTGTAGCTAGCGGCATTTGTTTGTATGAAGTGCGCCGTCAGCGTAGTTTGATTGCCGCTAAACCTACTGTTTAAATTGGATGAGACTATGACTGTATAAATAGTCATAGTCGTTAAACCAAAGTCACTGGACATCAGACTAAATATCACAGTATGGGTATGCTTTTGTCGGAATGACGGAGTTTCCGGATTTTTGGCTAGAAAAACTGACCACGCAAAGGTCTGTTTGAGCTTAAAGCAGATGCAAAGTGCTAAGCGTTCTTGTTCTGATTGTTTTTAATAATCCAGCATCATCAATGAGTGATGCTCCATAACTTGGCACTAAAGTTTTCATTTTTTTCTGCCAGCTATTACTTTCCATTTGAGTGGCAAAACAGCGCTCAATGACGTTAATCATGGTTTGTACAGATACTGATGCGCCAGGGGATGCGCCAAGCAGGGCAGCCATTGAGCCATCCTGTGCGCTGACGATTTCAGTGCCGAATTCAAGCTTACCTCCTTTTTCATCGCACTTTTTGATGACTTGAACGCGCTTGCCAGCATGCGCCAACTGCCAATCAGATTCAACCGCCTGTGGGTAAAACTGGCGTAAAGTTTCCACGCGTGAAGCATGTGATTGCAGTGCTTCACCCATGAGATAGCGCGTTAAATCCAGATTGTGCCAACCTGCACCTAGCATGGCTTTGAGGTTGTCAGGTTTGATGGACTTTAACAAATCCCAATACGAACCTTGCTTCAAAAACTTTGTGGTGAACCCGGCATAAGGCCCAAAAAGTAGGGTGGGTTTACCATTGATAATACGGGTATCTAAATGCGGCACAGACATTGGTGGCGCGCCCAATGCGGCCTTACCATAGACTTTGCTGTGATGTTGACGAATGATGTCGGGATTATTGCATACTAACCATTGACCACTGACCGGAAAACCGCCATAGCCTTTGCCTTCTGGAACACCTGATTTTTGTAACAACGCTAATGCCCCACCTCCTGCGCCCAAAAATACAAAGCCAGCATCAATAGTTGTCGTGTTTTTATTGGCAAGGTCTTTTAAGCTGACCTGCCAACGCCCACTGCTTAGTTGTTTTAAGCTTTGTACTTCAGTATTGAGATTAAGGTCAAAGTTGCTTTTAGTGGTTAACGATTTGATTAAGCTACGTGTTAATGCGCCAAAATCTACGTCACATCCATAGCTTACACGTGTCGCCGCTACTTTTTGATGGCTCTCGCGTTGTTGCATCATCAGTGGCATCCAGCCTTTTAGCTGGGCTATATCATCACTAAACTCCATGTCTTGAAATAAATGATGTGTTTTGAGTCGCAGATAACGTTTACGTAAAAATTCAACATTGTCTTCCCCCCAAACAAAGCTTAAATGTGGAGTGGCGTTGATGAAACTTTTGGGAGTAGGTAACGTATTTTGTTCAACAAGGTAAGACCAAAGTTGTAGCGAAACCTCAAAAGAGGCGTTAATGGCTAAGGCGCGGTCAATTTCTACAACACCATCAGCACGTATAGGCGTGTAATTGAGTTCACAATAGCCCGCGTGCCCAGTGCCTGCATTGTTCCAGGCGTCTGTACTTTCTGCGGCAACCTGAGGTAGGCGTTCTACCATCATTATGTTCAGAGAGTTATCTAATTCAGATATCAATGAAGCCAAGGTGGCGCTCATGATGCCACTCCCTACCAATAAAACATCTACTTTTTTTTCAGCCATAAGGTTTGTATTTTATAAAACGATTCTCAAAATTGACTTGTAATTTGAATTGACTTGTAATTTGGCGCTTATTCTTTAAGGCGATTGTTTTGATATGGAAAGCGCAGCATCAAGCGCCTCTGGATTAATATTTTCACTGGAAATGGGTGCGTTAACTGCCGCATGTACGCTATGAAAGTCATGACAGGACATGCATCCGCTAGCAATGCGTTTGTGTTTTGGACGCTTGCCAGAGTGGCAACGCAAGCAGGAGTCGCGGTCTGGCATGGCAACATCTGTGCTAGTTTCTGATTCCTCCACCTGATGACATGAATCACATTGCTGCGTGCGATGTGATGCATGTTTGAATCGCGCTTTGCTGAACCAGTCTTGGTTAATTTGCAATGGCTTTACACGCCATGGTAGCGCATCTCCTTTGTTTGAGGCTTCAACCACGTGGCAGTACGCACAACCATCAGTTTTTAATTTTTCTGAGTATAGATCAACAGTTTTTGGCGCAAAAAGTTTTAGCGTGTTCATTACATTTTGCTCTGAGCCATGAGGCACACTAAGCTTGGCGTTAGCACGCCCAACCTCAAGTTGGTTAGCATGGCAAGACGCGCAATCGCGCTTATAAGCGATTGGTTCAAACTGCAGTTCTTTGCCCTTTGATTGGTGGCAAGTTGTACATGAAAGCTCGCGTACATCCCACATACCATTAGGACCTTGTACTTTTCCAATATGCTGCGAATGTGGAAAATTTAGCCCTGAATTTTCGACCAAACGTACCTGATCAGTTTGCGGGATGCGCTCGATTTTCTCATGATTGTCATTGCTGTTACCTGTTATAAATGTCAACTTAAAACCTGGATGATCTTTATCAAAATCATGAATATCCGCCAGCTTCGTGGTGTCATCAATGGCCTTGATGTTGCCATGACACTTGATGCACATGCCATCATCTTGCCGTGTTAATGGTTGTGGGGCTTTGTGTTCACGGTGACATTCACCACAGCGCGTGCTGCCTAAGAACTGGCGTTTAGCTTCAAATGCATGATGTTGCAACGTGGGGTCAGTAATATGTGGTGTAGTATCGCGATGGCACTGCATACAAGCTTGGTCAGTCACCTGCTGCGTTAATACTTGATGGCAATTAGCACATTGCGAGCCAAAATGTCGATGCGCATTTGAAATATGTCCTGGACTCCACACCCTGTCGAAACCAAAGGGTAGTTCTGCCATGGTGTCGTGTAATTGTGGGATTAAATTTTGAGCTAATGGCAACACTAAAAATAGTAGGGCAATCAATGCCACCATCCATATTGATAAACGCCTTTTAAACCGTGTTGCCCCTGGCAGCGGTTCGTGTGTGCGTGATTTTATGTTTTGAAAATCATCAGGCAAGCCGTATGCTAGCGCGAGTGATATTGATAAATCGACATCAGGCGGCGTTGGCTCTACCGTTAACCGATACGGTCCCACCATGACTTGCGTATCTTGCGTTAGCGGAATGTTTTGTCTGGATGCAGAATCAACCTCTAATTCGCCACTGAGCGCTATTAAATGCAGTTCACCATCATCACGGCGCTTGATTACCGCATGATGCATGGCAATGCGTGGGTCAGGTAAGTGAATGGTGCACTCTGCACCGCGACCAAATGTGATTTCTTCTGCGGCTAATGTGCGATAACTCCGCACGGGTAAGCCACGTGAGTTTTGGGTGATTCTAATTAAAAGACAATTAACCATGCGTTACCAATAAGCAAAAACAGCAATGACATGTGCCAGCATCGCCATGAGTAAGGCGATGGTGAAAGGCACGTGAAAATATAACCAAAACCCCAATCGAGCACGATACATTAAATCTTGGCGTGCACGTTTTACTAATGACTCGCGCCGCACCATGATTGAATATAAATCTCGATACAATTTACGCTGCTCAGGGGATAGGGTATTGTCCACTGCCGAGAGTTTCTGTACCGCGATGGCAGAAGGACAGTTTGGTTGAAATCCTCTGAGTTGCTCTAACAGTCCGATGCCGATAGAGGTTTCACCGCAAGCGCGCGCAACAACGTTATTGATGTGGTCTGGCATCAATAACGCAATTTGTCGTGCTAATTTGTCAGATTCTGCAATGCGTAACAACAAGCCATCCAGGTTATCCTCACCCATGTTCTCGGTCATTTGGCGTGGATAAATCATGTAAGTATAGTTACCAAAAAAGCCACTGATCACTACGATTAACAACATGGCGTAGGCAAATGTATGAATGTTCAGGCCAAAGTGAAAGCCGCTGTGCAAGGTGACGATAACCGTAAGCGCTGTGCCCAAGTAGATGTGCGCAGATAGCCAGCCTTGCGTGGCGCCAGAGCCACGATAACGCCGCTTGCGCACGCCATACCACGCCATCCATAACACCATTAACGCTGAAATAGTGCCGAGTCCGTACCCGAGCCAACTGCCACCATAATGTCCAACCGCTGGCTCAAATAATAAAAAAGCAGCAAAAGCGATAAGGATAATAATGACCGCTAGTTTGAAATAGAGGTAGTTTTTAAAATCAAAAATGTTACTGCGTTGCATGCAATTAGCGCTTTCTAAGTTTCATCTAAGCCAAGTAAAGCGACTTCACCAGAGGTGCCACTGGCATAACCCAACAACCCTTCAGGATTAACGCGCAATGCAGCGCCAACAGGGCACGCACGCACGCATACAGGACCATCGTGGATGTCTTTACACATGTCACATTTAACCGCGACTTTGCTGCTATTAGTGATGGGTAGTGATTTTGGCTGAACCCCAAGTAGCATTTGCCACAAGCTACGTTCTGGCTGATCTTGAATTACTGCCATTTGAATCACGTCATACGGACAATTCTGCTGGCAATTACCACAACCGATACAGCTATCATCGATATAAACTTCGCCATGCGGTGCACGGTGAATCGCGTCTGGCGGGCAATCTTTCATGCAATGCGGATGTTCGCAATGGCGACATGAAGTGGGAACGCGTATGTTGGCAAAAATAGGGCCCGTGTCACGATCTAAACGTGTTGCTCCACCATGGGTGTCCGCACAGGCTTGCTCGCAGTGATTACAGCGAATACACAGTGACTCGTCAATCAGCAATACATCAGTCGCTTCGCCAACGCCCTGTTGGATGAGGAACGAGATTAAGTTAGATTGCGTGGATTGGCTGGTAAACGCACCGCTGCCATCCGAGGCACTTTCAAGTTGTTGACGTTTTTCTTGTTCTTGTAAATGATTAAGATAGCGTGCATCAAGCGCGTTTCGAATTTCAGGATTACGCGCGATAATATCTCGCATACGATCCGCTTTAATTAACACGGCTTCAGTAGCTACTGCTGCACGCACTGTGGCGTAACGAGGTTCGCCAGAAACCAGCGACATTTCTCCAACATAGTTACCCGCCGCCACATAAAACAGCACAACCTCGCGGCCGCCTATCATCCGAGATACGGTAACGGAGCCACTTTGAATCAGGTACAAACCATCCGCTTCATCGCCTTCGTGGAAAAGGTCATCACCAGCGTTATAGCTGTTAAGGGTTGCTTGAGTGGCAACCTCATTGAGGTCCTCTTCACTTAATGAAAGCCCAATGCAGACTTGAACCACACTTTTAATGGCGACTTCGTTCAGCATGCGTCTCATGGCCTGCACTGAACCTATCAGTTTTTGCATCACGCGCCGTGGCGTTTCGATAATGACGCATTTGGTGCGAGCGCGCACTGTACCTGGTCGGCGACGACCAGAAACCAAGGCGAGTTCACCAAAAAAATCACCAGCTTTAAGCGTAGCATCCGGCTCATTATCTTCATCAATCAGTACATCTAATTCACCCTCAATAATTGAAAAGAAGGTGGTGCTGTAATCGTTACGTTTAAAGATAATATCGCCAGGTTCCGACAATAAAATATTACTTTCCAACACCAGCTCACGCAATTGCAGCGTGTTGAGCATGGCCAGAATAGGCACGTTTTTTTGAATTTTGTACAGAACATCATCAACCCCACGATCGTTGCAAAAATTTGAGAACTTTTCACGCAACAATGCAGTATCAGCAGGCTCTACATCATTACCGAGAATATATTCAATAACCTCGTAGCCTTGGTTGATGCCTTGCTTAATTAAAGGATAGCCTGCCAGCGCACCAATAATATAAAGCCCCGGCACATTCGACTCATAACTGGTCGAAAGTAATGGCAGGGCCCCCACATCGGCGGTAGGGAAAGTAATGCCAAAACTCTCCAATAAGGGGCGCGAGGGCAGTGCGCCAAGTCGAGCAATGATGCGGTGGCACGGAATGCGCTCAACACCTTTTGGCGTATTGGCAAACAGGGTGATTGGAAATTCACCTTTGGTATTTTCTTCAATGGATTGCGGTTTTGTTTCGAGCAACCAATCTACGGCACCTTTTTGCCGAGATTCCATTAGCTGGCTCAGGTTGCTTTCTTTCAAATTAGTAAAGTCTTCAGCACGGTTTAGGATGATGACCTGGTTTCTATTGGTCAGTGCCAGCGCGTTTTCTACACCACTATCACCACCACCAACCACAACAATGGTTTCATTTTGGTAAGCGTCCGGATCATCTAATTGATATTGTACTTGTGGTAAATCTTCGCCAGGAATCCCTAGCCTGCGTAAATTGCCTTGCACACCAATGGCAAGTATCACGTGATTAGCTGTAAATGTGTCACCGTCAGCAAGTTCAACTTCAAGTTTATTTTTAAGGCGCGAAATCGCCACCACCTTAGCATCGTAGCGCACATTGATTTTGTGCTTTACAATCGATTTTTCCCAATTTTCAAGCACAGTTTCACGTAATGATGCGGTAAATGGCAGAGGGCTACGTAGCGGCAGACCGCGAGGCTCCGCCATCACCAGCTTGCCGCGCTGATAGCTACGAATAGTACTTGCTACAGCTTGCGTTGCCTCTAGCAGCAAGTATGAAACGCCATGCTCGGCCGCTCGGGTGGCCGCTGATAACCCACTGGGCCCTGCACCAATAATAATAACGTTAAAATGTTTGAGCATGAAATCTTAGATTGTCTTTAAATTACAATTTTTAAAAGCGTATAGATGGTGTCATATACAGGGTGATAAGTCAAAATTGAGTGTGGCTAAAAAACTTGAGTTTTCAAGCTTTAGGATGTATTTTTCTTTTAATTATTTTAGATCAAATCTTAAAGTTGATTTGTTGAAAGTAAGTATGACTTTATCTCTAAATATATGTAGTCGGTTATCAGGTATTAAAGCGGTCCTAAAGTAGTTAAGCCGGTAAATCGCCGCCACCTTTTTTCATTATTTTTCCGTCAGCGGCACGTTGTTTACGCACCTCTTTAGGGTCGGCGATCAAAGGGCGATAAATTTCGACGCGATCTAAATGTCTGAGCGGCGACTCTAATTTAGTCAGCTTGCCGAAAATACCAATTTTATTCACAGATAAATCAATTTCTGGAAATTTACTTAAAATACCAGATGCTTGAATGGCCTGCTCGGCAGACGCGCCATCTTGCACGTTAACTGGCACAATCAACTGTTCTGTAGGCAATGCGTATGCCACTTCTACTGTAATTTCGGCTTGATTATTCATCATGATGATCCTTTTTTCTTCTACTTTTTCTTATTTTCTTCATCAGCACGCGTCACTAATCCATCAACAAAAGTGTTGGCGATGTGGCTAAAAACGGGTGCAATGATTTTTTCTAAAAAGCTATTAGCAAACTCATAATTGAGCATGAATTCAATTTTACAGGCATTTTCATTAAGCGCGATAAATCGCCATACGCCTTCAAGCTGCTTAAATGGGCCATCTTTAAGTTTAATTTCCATCAAGCTAGGGTAAGTTTTATGGTTTTCGGTGGTAAATTTTTGGTGCAAGCCGTGGTAGGCAATATGCAGTGTGGCAATGGTCGAGATTTCATCTTGTTTAATTAAATCCACACCGCCGCACCACGGCAAGAACTCCGGATACTTGGTCACATCGTCCACCAGCAAGTACATCTGGCTAGCCGAATGGTGAATAAGAACTGATTTTTGAACTTGTGCCATGCATCCCTTTAATGACAAGCTAAATATGCGCGAGTGTTGTTAAGCAAACTGGCACAAAAAGTAGAGTAAAATGATATTTTAAGTCATTCGCCAAGAAATATTTAGCTTTATGAGCATTGCACAAAATAAAAAAGCCTTTTTTGATTACTTTATTGAAGATAAGTACGAGGCTGGTATTGTTTTAGAAGGCTGGGAAGTTAAAGCCATTCGAGATAACCGCGTCAACATTAAAGAAGCTTATGTCATTATTCAACGTGGAGAGATTTACCTCATTGGTTGCCACGTCACACCATTAGGTGCAGCTTCTACGCATATTCGGCCAGATGCAATAAGAACGCGTAAGCTATTGTTGCATAATGAAGAAATCATCAAGTTAATTGCTAAAGTTGAACGCTCTGGGTACACCATTGTGCCGCTTGATTTGCATTTTTCAAAAGGGCGCGTCAAAGTGCAAATTGGGTTAGCCAAAGGTAAAAAGCAACACGATAAACGCGATACTGAAAAAGAACGTGATTGGGAGCGTGAAAAAGGCCGCATTATGCGGGCACATAACAAATAAATATGCCCCATGCTCCATGCCTCAATCTCCCCACGGGGCTGACAAAAGCGCTTTCACTCAAGCAACCCTATGCATGGTTAATCGCTCACGGATATCTGTTGGTGGATGACCGTACTTGGGGAACCCAATACCGTGGATCTGTCTTGATTCACGCCAGTAAAGGCTTGTACGCTGAGTATTATGACTACCTGAAATCCAACACTGATATTCCTTTGCCAGCTAAAGACAAGCTGGAGTATGGCGGCGTAGTCGGCATTGCCAATTTGGTATTGTGCTGCCGATCAGGAGAATTGCCAGACGGTATAAGCCGTCAGCAACGTGCACACTTTGGCGGGGTTCACCAAACATATTATGGCTTTCTGTTTGAGCAGGCGACCCCTTTGACGCTTATGCCATGCCGTGGGAAGCTCGGAATTTTTGAAATTGACATCGATGAGCTATTAGCGGCCCCACCTGTTAAGCAAGCTGAGTTATTCTAGTTTCTCGATTATTAGCCTTGCATACCTGGGTGACTTGATGACCAAACATGAACAACTAAAATACCAAGACTGTCTGCAATGCTCGCATTACTTCATTTCTTATGATGCTAGTTTTCCTTACGGTTGCCGTGCGATGAACTTCAAAAGTAAACAGCTGCCATGCAAGGAAGTATTTGAGGTTTCTAAAGCCCACTGCATGACGTTTGTGAAAAAGGCATAGCCGTTATTGGTCTTAAAATTACACTTAAACTAAGTTCAAGAATAATGCTTCGAGCCACTTACCATGCTGCGGATCTAAAATTAGCTGACCTCAAATTAGCGGATCAATGAAGGGATGCAAAATGGTGTTCAAAATTAGCATTGAGCTGGATGCGTGCTATCGTTAAACTTGACCCTGCGTCAGTTTTGTCAAAAAATACGCCCGTTAGAAAAATATGGAATATAAGGAATAAGCATGGCAGAAAAAGAATATGGCGCAGATTCAGTAAAGGTTTTACGTGGCTTAGAGCCAGTACGCGCTAGACCTGGCATGTACACTCGAACGGACTCTCCGACTCATATCGTGCAAGAAGTGATTGATAATGCGGCAGATGAAGCGCTTGGCGGCCATGCCACACATATTTCTGTCACTATTTTTAAGGATGGTGCAGTTGAGGTATCCGACAATGGCCGAGGCATTCCTGTAGAAATTCCCACCGGTGAATCTCAACCAGCGGTTGAGTTGGTTTTTGTACAACTGCACGCTGGCGGTAAGTTTGATAAAGAGGATGAAAATAGTTCATATCGTTATTCTGGTGGCTTGCATGGCGTTGGTGTGTCTGTCACCAATGCACTTTCTACGCGCCTGGAAGTGAAAGTGAAGCGTGGTGGCAAAGTGCACGGGCTCACATTTGCGCATGGCAATTGCATGGAGCCATTAACGGAAATTGGAAAATGTTTGAAGAAAGACACTGGCACTACGGTGAAATGCTGGCCAGATCCTAAATATTTTGACTCGCCAAGAGTATCGCTCTCACAGCTTGAACATCTCATTAAATCTAAGGCGGTGCTATTGCGCGGCGTTAGTGTTACCTTAACGACTGAAGGTGCTGACGGTTTTGAAGAGCGTTCATGGACTTATGAAGGCGGATTGCCACAATATCTGGACGAAATGATAGGCGAACGTGATGAAGCTGAAAATGAGCCGCAAATACCGATCATCTCAGGCGAGTTCTACCACAACGAAAATAATGAAGGCATATCAAAAGGCGAAGGCGCTTTATGGGCGTTGTCGTTTGGCGCAGGCGGCGCGCGTGGTGAGTCTTACGTAAATCTTATACCAACGCTCTCGGGCGGTACGCATGAAGCGGGTATGCGAAATGGCGTGTTTGAATCGGTAAAGTCATTCATGGAGCATCACAGCATGATGCAACGTGGCGTTAAGATTTCCTCTGAAGATGTTTGGAATAACGTCTGCTATGTATTGGCGGCAAAAGTATTAGACCCTCAATTCCAAGGTCAGACTAAAGAAAAGCTCACTAATCGAGATGCCATGAAAATGGTCGCTTCATCCGTGAAGCCTATCATGGAAACCTGGCTTAGTCAGAATGTAGAGTACGCAAAGCGTATTTCGGATTTGGTGAACCGCTCTGCGGCTGCCCGCAATAAATCGACCCAGAAAATAGAGAAACGTAAGTCTTCCGGCGTCAACATGATGCCATCCAAGCTCACGGATTGTGAAGCGGCCGGTACGATGGCTGCTGAATTATTTTTGGTTGAAGGGGATTCTGCGGGCGGTAGCGCCAAGATGGGCAGAAATAATGAGTTTCAGTCATTACTGCCGTTACGCGGCAAGGTGCTCAATACATGGGAAGTCGATGCTGGGCGTATCTTCGGCAATTCAGAAGTGCATGATATTTTTGTGGCTTTAGGTATTGAGCCACATACCATTAACGATAATCCTGACTTCTCCGGTTTGCGCTACGGAAAACTGTGCATACTGTCTGATGCTGACGTTGATGGTTCACATATTCAAGTGTTATTACTCACGCTATTCTTGCGTCACGCACCTAAGTTAATCGAACGCGGCCATGTTTATATCTCACAACCGCCACTGTACCGGATTGATGTGCCAGCTCAAGGCAAAAACAAACCTGCCAGAAAGATCTATGTTTCTGATGATGCTGAGAAAATATCTACGCTGGAGAAGCTCAAGAGAGAAGGGGTTTCTGAGGATAAAGTGGGCATTCAGCGATTTAAGGGTCTTGGTGAAATGAACCCAGACCAGTTATGGGAAACGACCCTATGCCCAGACACACGCCGATTAGTGCAGGTGCGTATGCCTGAAGGTGAAGCCAAGGTCGCACACAAAATGTTTGATATGCTTATGGCAAAGAATGAATCAGCCGCCAGAAAAGAATGGATAGAGCGCCGTGGTAATGATGTTGAGGCGTTTGTTTAAATGGATAACAGCTATATGATTGAAGATAATAACGATTATGGCGCCGTTGCTATTGGTGAATATGCTGAAGAAGCTTATCTGGCTTATGCGGTATCCGTCGTCAAAGGCCGCGCGTTACCGTCAGTAGAAGACGGTCAGAAGCCTGTGCAGCGCCGCATCCTGTTTGCCATGAAAGAAAT
>JAURWJ010000062.1 GCA_030655015.1 Methylotenera sp.
ACTTCCGCCACAATGTAAGGTGGACGGCCTTTCACATCATCGTAAATACGTGCTAAATACTCACCTAAGATACCAATAAACAAGAGTTGTACGCCAGCAAAAAACATCATGCCCGCAACAATGGTTGGCCAGCCTGGAACGGATTCATTAAAAAACAAATGATCTATCACTACGTACATGCCATAAATAAATGCAAAAAATGCGAGTAACGCACCAACAGCACTCGCTAAACGTAGTGGCATGACAGAAAAACTTGTAACGCCTGTCCAGGCAAGTTGCATGAGTTTTAGTTTAGAGAATGTACTTTCACCGTGTGTGCGTGGCAGAGGGGTAAAGGGGATACCAATAGAGTTATAACCTACCCAGGCGTAAATCCCTTTCATGAAACGGTTGTGTTCTGGCAGAGAAAGCAGGGCGTTTACCACTTGTCTATCCATCAGGCGAAAATCGCCTGCATCTCTTGGAATGTGAATTTGACCGCTCAAACTGATGGCGCGGTAAAAAATGTGAGAGCCCCAGCGTTTAAAGTGTGATTCCGATTCGCGGTCTTGACGCACGGCATAGACCATATCGTAGCCTTCGCGCCATTTTTGCAGCATTGTTTCCAGTAACGTAGAGCAGTGCTGCCCATCTGCATCCATACAAATTACAATGTCACCGCTCGCATGTTCCAAGCCTGCGGTAATCGCATATTCTTTGCCGAAATTACGGGAAAATTTTACTAAGGTTGTATGTAAGTCAGCCGATAGGCCGCGTACGACATGCGCGGTTTGGTCGTGGCTGCCATCATCAATCACTACAATATCCCAATGTGGGCTAAGTTGCGCCAGGTGTTCAGCAATGTTATTTACCGTAGTGACGATGGTCGCTTCTTCATTGAAGGCGGGTACGATTACCGTAAGGTGAGGTTGTGTATTGTTTCGCAAAGAAACCTTATTTTCAGTCATATTTTTAATCTCGTGGTGCTGCATGTGGACGGCGATCTTCACCTGTCAAATCTCGGCGATCTTTAACGATGGCTAGTGGTGCGTTCAAGCGCTCGACCGTCCCAATAACTTTGCCTTTAAGCACTTTATCGCAATTCATGTTGGTACTCGACATGTAAAAATCAGCAGTGACCCAATCCTCAGTGATATTGAATCGTTTGTCTAAATAGGCGCTACCTTGAAAAGCTTCGGCGCAAACCGCTACAGAATAGACTTGATTGTGCTTATTTGGCAATTTCATTTGTTCGGCATTAACGTAATTTTTTAATAGCGTTGTCGCATCGATTAGACTGCTTGACCAATAGTCACCTTCCCAATCATGAATCGCTTGCTTGAAGTTTTCACCTGCAAAATGATTGTAGTATAGGTACTGATACGGGTGAAGCACATACAGTGTGTAGATGGTGTTTGAAGTTAATAGTATGCAAAATGCGATAAAGCTTAAACGCAATTTTTTATAGGACGTCAGTATATCGAATGCTTTGGATAGGCCAATGCCAGCGGCAATCGCAAGTGCTGGGAGAATAAAGGTAAAGTGTCTGACACCGTTGTAAAGCGCTGGCCTATCATAAAGCACAAATAGAAATGGGGTTAAAAGTGCAATCGCAACACTTATTTCAGGCAAGCTATTTGCCAACTTGATGTCTTTTACTTTGATGATAAGCATTAGTGCGACACTTAACAGACCTAGCAAAAATATTTCAGGTAGTCGAATAGATAAATAATTAAACAAATAAGTGCGAGGTACGTCACCAATACTGACAAATTCACCGTCAACCATTGTATTCATATCAAATGCAAAATGAGAAAACGATTTTGCGGCAATGAGAATATGGTCGCTACCCATGACAGCCCAAGGCCAGAAAATAGCCATTAAGCAGAAAGCAATAGCTCCAGCAGGCAATAAACTTAAAATACTTTGCCAGCAATAGTCTAATTTATTTTTTAAAGTTCCGGCATTCAACCATCCTGCTATCAAGACTAACAAAATGATATAGATCACCGCAAATGCACCACCAATTCTTAAGCCCAATGCAAAGCCAATAGCTGCACCTAATTTGAGCGCCAAATGAAGGGGGATGCGAGGCAAGTGTCTAGAAATAATGATCGTGTAATAGAGTGCCCAGGCCATGCATGCGCCAAACGACACATCTTTGGTATGGGTAAACATAGCGCCAGTCCATGCCCCCGTTATTGCGAGCAGCAACAACGCTAAAAAAGCTGCGCGCTCACCAGAAAGTTCAAGTGTGCTTTTGTAAACGGCGATCATTCCAGCGAAGCCAAAAGCGGCTGAAAGTAGATGTCGAATATCCCAAACCCAAAGCGGCAGTATTTTCTCTAAAAAGGCTGCGATTAAATCGAAAAAGCCACCATAGAGATAAAGGTTTTTGTACATGAATGCTGATTGGTCGGTAAAGCCTGAGCTGTAAAACTTTAACAGTAGCTGACCATAAACGTGTTGAACTTGCTCATCGTTGCTAATGCCATATTGTTTAAACGTTAGTAAAATAAAAATGACTAATGCCGCAAATAGGGCGTAAGAAAGCTTTTTGTATAAATTTAATGTCATAGAGCTCTATTTTAAGTTAGTTTGCTGAATCAATCAGCAAGTTTACTATGGCTTAGCAACAACAAAACTAGGAATCAATCACAAAATACGGAGACCAATTTTTAGTGGCATGCCTTATATGCAAATAACTAATAGTTATTTTCAGTGATCGATGTAAATTGGTAGAGTATTAATTTTGACTTAGCTAAATAACATGCTGCGGCATGCTAGCACATTAGGAGAAACTCTCATGTCAAACTGGTTTGATGATAACGCTCAATCTATCGGCAATACGCCTTTAATTAAACTTAATCGGGTCACGGACGGTGCAACAGCCACTGTGTTAGCCAAGATAGAAGGACGTAATCCGGCATATTCAGTCAAGTGCCGTATTGGCGCAGCTATGATCTGGGATGCGGAGCAGCGTGGTTTGCTAGGTGCAGGTAAGGAGCTTGTGGAGCCTACCAGTGGCAACACTGGGATTGCGTTAGCTTTTGTTGCCGCCGCGCGCGGTATTCCGCTTACACTCACAATGCCTGAAACCATGAGTATTGAACGCCGCAAATTATTAGTGGCTTATGGCGCAAAACTGGTGTTGACTGAAGGTGCGAAAGGTATGAGTGGTGCCATTGCAAAAGCAGAAGAAATCGCTGCCTCAGACCCTGATCGCTACGTACTGTTGCAGCAATTTAAAAATCCAGCCAATCCTGATATTCATGAAAAAACCACTGGTCCTGAAATTTGGGATGCAACCGATGGCAATATTGATATTTTTGTTTCCGGTGTTGGTACCGGCGGCACCATTACTGGGGTCTCGCGCTACATTAAAAACACCAAAGGTAAGCAGATTGTGACGGTAGCGGTAGAGCCCGCTGCGAGTCCAGTGTTGAGTCAAAAGCGCGCGGGTGAAGAACTAAAACCCGCGCCGCACAAAATTCAAGGCATCGGTGCCGGCTTTGTCCCCGATGTTTTAGATTTATCTTTAGTGGATGATATTGCGCAAGTCAGTAATGAGGAAGCTATTCTTTACGCCCAACGTCTAGCGCGTGAAGAAGGCATCCTTTCTGGCATCTCTTGTGGTGCTGCCGTGGCGGTTGCGGTGCGCTATGCCAAGCGACCTGAAAACGCCGGTAAGATTATCGTGGTGATTTTGCCAGATTCAGGCGAGCGCTATTTAAGTTCTATTTTGTTTGAGGGTTTGTTTGATGCACAGGGCACGGCGATTTAGTCGGTCTGGCTGGTCGCAATAAACAATTTTTTAATATCTTCTTCCAAGGTCATGCGCTTACCTATCTGCCCGCAAACCAACTCACACAGTTCATACACGCTGGGGTCTGCAATTTTGTAATAGACATTAGTCCCACGCGACTCTCGTTTCACTAAATTATATTGTGTGAGCAGTGTTAGATGCTTAGAGATGTTGGCTTGCGTACCGCCTGATATTTGCGTTAACTGGCTGACATTTTTTTCGCCATCTTGCAGTGCGTTTAGCACTTTAAGCCGCATAGGCTCGGCTAGGGCTTTGAAATATTTAGCCACGTATTCAAGTGCTTGTTCATTGAGTGCGCTCATTTTACTTTCCATCGTGATATGCAAGTACTTGCTACTAATGCTCATTAATGCAAGTGTCATTATACATAAAATTATTGTTTGACTATATAACTATATGGTTATATAGTGCCATTAAGGTTGATAAGCATCAACACTTTATTAGGGGGAAATCGCTTGATTAAATTATTGATAAGTGTGCTGACGTTGGTTGCAATATTTTCAAATGCAGCTTGGGCCGAAGGCTTGGCTACGTTCAGTGTAAAACAGTCTAATCAAGCGCAAACTGCGACGGTTGAAGGTTCAGTTGAGGCAATAAAATACAGTTTGATTGCCCCGCAAGTTTCAGGAAGCATCACCGCGTTGCCAGTTAAAGCTGGCGATCACGTTCGGGCTGGACAGTTGCTGGCACGCATTGACACACGTATTGCTAATCAGAAAATGATGACAAATCAGGCGCAAGTTGCAGCTGCCAAAGCACAGCTAACGGCGGCGCGACAAGAGTATGAGCGTAAAAAACGCTTATATGAAAAGCAATATATTAGTCAGGCAGCACTGGAGCGCGCGGAATCTGATTACAAAAGCGCACAGGCTCAAACCAATGCACAATTAGCGCAGACTGGTGTGGCAAATGTGCAAACGGGCTTGCATACGATCAATGCGCCCTATGACGGGGTGATTGCCGAAGTGATGACCGAGCTTGGCGATATGGCGATGCCAGGTAAGCCTTTGCTATCTATTTACAATCCTCAATCACTGCGTGTTGTCGTCAACGTGCCCCAAAGCCAAGTGGCGGGAATCAAAAATGGGATGGTAGTAAAAGTGCTTATTCCTTCAGCGATAGAAACCGAGCGACATTTGGTGGGGACACAGGTCACCATATTGCCGACAGCGGATATTGTGAGTAATAAGGTTAAGGTGTGGGTAACGTTACCGCAGAATCTTGCTAGCGTAAGTCCTGGCATGTTTGCACGCGCCATGCTACCAGTCAATGATGCGGACGCTAAGTTCCAAATACTGATACCGACAGCAGCCGTGATTAAACGCAGCGAATTGATGGCGGTGTATGTAGTTGATAAGCAAGGTCGCCCGCAGTTAAGACAAGTGCGCTTGGGCCGTCAGCAAGGTGAGAATATTGAAGTCTTTGCTGGTTTACAAGTCGGCGAAGTGATAGCGCTAGACCCAATTGCAGCAGCGAACTTCAAGTAATTAGGTTATAAGTAACTGGATTTTTTAAGTAGAAAGCACCGTGACTACAACTAATACAGACAATTTAGGCGTTTCTGGACGCATTGCCAGATACTTTCAATCGGCACAAATCACACCGTTGATTGCGCTGGTAGCATTGCTGCTTGGCCTGTTTGCAGTGCTGGTCACGCCGCGCGAGGAGGAGCCGCAGATCAATGTCACCATGGCGAATGTATTGATTCCATTTCCTGGGGCATCAGCCAAAAATGTAGAGCAAATGGTCTCTATTCCTGCCGAGCAGGTGTTATCGCAAATTGCAGATGTAGAGCACGTGACTTCGGTTTCTCGCCCAGGCATGGCTGTGATCACTGTACAGTTTCAAGTGGGTGTGGCGCGCACTGAGGCATTGGTGCGCCTTTACAACACCATTCAGTCCAATCAGGATTGGTTGCCAAAAAATCTTGGTGTTGGCGAGCCTATCGTCAAACCTAAAGGTATTGATGATGTGCCTATTTTAACGGCTACTTTATACGCTAAAAATAATCAGGACGGTGCTTATGAGCTTGAGCGTGTGGCACATGCGCTAGAAGCTGAAATCAAGCATGTGAAAGGTACGCGTGAAGTGGTGACGCTTGGTGGGCCGGGTCGGGCGGTAAATATTGACATAGACCCCGTGCGCATGGCGGCATCCAACATCACTATCGCAGATATGCGAAGTGCATTGCAATCGGCTAATCTTGGTGCTCCGCTAGGTGAAGTGACGAATGCCAACCAGTCGATTGCAGTCGAAGTTGGAAGGTATTTTGCCGATGCTAAAGATATTGCCGAGCTGGTTGTCGGCTTACATAATGGCCACCCGGTATATCTTGGTGAAGTTGCCAAAATTAACGATGGGCCACCGCCTGCCGAGCGTTATGTTTGGTATGGTGAGGCTAATAAAAAAGGGACGAATAACCTTGCTGAGTATCCCGCTGTTACCATCAGCGTGACCAAAAAACCTAGTCAAAATGCAGTGGCGGTGGCCGATGCTGTTATCAAGCAGATTGATCGCCTGAAAAATGTGCTGATTCCAGCGGGTATGGAAGTGCAAATCACCAGAAACTATGGTGAAACCGCTAATGATAAAGCGCAAAAACTCATACAAAAGCTGATTTTTGCGACTTCTGCCGTTATTGCGTTAGTATTTTTAGCGCTAGGTCGTCGTGAAGCGGCAATCGTTGGTGTAGCGGTTACTCTGACGCTCACCGCCACGTTATTTGCATCGTGGGCATGGGGATTTACACTTAACCGCGTGTCATTATTTGCGCTGATTTTCTCGATCGGCATTTTGGTCGATGATGCCATTGTGGTGGTTGAGAATATTCATCGGCACATGAAGCTTAAACCATCGGCAACACTGACGGAGATTATTCCAGCTGCGGTAGATGAGGTTGGCGGGCCGACGATTTTAGCCACGCTGGCAGTGATTGCCGCGCTATTGCCCATGGCTTTTGTGACTGGCTTAATGGGCCCTTATATGAGCCCGATTCCGATCAACGCCAGCATGGGTATGCTGATTTCACTGGCGGTGGCTTTCATTATTACGCCTTGGTTATCTCGTATATGGCTGCGCCATGCACACCATGAAGATGCGTTGACTAAAAAGATTGCACCTGTCTTTACACGCATGTTCAATCCATTTCTAAGTGACGCTAGCGGCAAAAAGAATCGCCGTAAATTGTGGTTGGTGGTACTTGGGTTGATTATCCTGTCGTTAGCATTGCCAGTTGCCAAACTGGTGGTGTTAAAGATGCTGCCATTTGATAACAAATCCGAGTTTCAGGTAGTGGTGGACATGCCGGCGGGTACGCCGCCAGAAACAACGGCTAGCGTACTGCATGCGATGACCGCTTATCTGGCTACCGTGCCAGAAGTGACTAATTATCAAGCTTATGTAGGGCTTTCAGCGCCTATTAATTTTAACGGCTTGGTGCGTCAGTACTACTTGAGAGGTGGCGGTGAGGTTGGCGATATTCAGGTGAATTTAGTCGATAAGCATCATCGTAGCGAACAGAGCCACGCCATTGCCAGCCGTGTTAGACCGGAACTGCAAAAGATTGCCCAAGCAATGGGTGCCAAAGTAAAAGTGGTTGAAGTGCCACCTGGACCACCAGTTATTTCACCGATTGTGGCTGAAATTTACGGACCAATCGATGCTGACAGGCTAAAGTTGGCGAGACAAGTGCAACAGGTGTTTGATAGTACTGAAGGCATTGTAGATACCGATAACAGCGGCATCGCTGATGCTAAAAAAATCGAGTTAGTGGTAGATAAGAAAAAAGCAGCTTTATTGGGCGTTTCACAAGCGGCAATCGTTAGTACCTTGCATACTGGGTTGGCTGGGGAAGACGTTACCTATTTGCATGATGCCACTAAATATCCGGCTGGAACACGTTTGCGTTTGCCCGTATCCGCACAAGGCGATATTGAGGATTTACTCAAGCTTTCAGTATCAACCTCCAGTGGTAAGCTGGTGCCAATACGCGAACTGGTGTCTATTGAAAACACCTTGCGCGAGCAGCCAATTTATCACAAGGATTTACTGCCTGTGAATTATGTAGTGGCCGATATGGCAGGTAAGCTGGATAGTCCGCTGTACGGCATGTTTGGCATGCGTGACGCCGTAAGTAAAATTCAGGTGCCTGGTGGCGGCAAGCTTGGTGAGTCATTTATCAGCCAACCAGAAGATAATCAGCGTGGCTATGCCCTCAAATGGGATGGCGAATGGCAGGTAACGTATGAAACTTTCCGCGATATGGGTGCAGCTTATGCGGTTGGTTTGATATTGATTTATCTACTTGTAGTGGCGCAGTTCGGTTCCTATTTAACGCCGCTGATTATCATGGCACCTATTCCGCTGACTATTATTGGCGTGATGCCTGGGCATGCGTTGCTGGGCGCGCAATACACGGCCACGTCTATGATAGGCATGATTGCGTTGGCAGGGATTATCGTCAGAAATTCTATTCTACTGGTTGATTTTATCAATCTGGAAGTCGCATCAGGCAAGCCGTTTAAAGAGGCGGTGATCAACTCTGCCATCACGCGCGCGCAGCCTATTGTACTTACAGCGCTATCGGCCATGCTAGGTGCGTTTTTTATTTTGGATGACCCAATATTCAATGGTTTAGCTATCTCGTTGATATTTGGTATTTTTGTCTCAACTTTGCTGACACTGATTGTGATTCCGTTGCTGTACTTTGTGGCTTATCGCAATAAGTTTAACTAGATAAATTTAATTAGGAGAGTTTAAAAATGACTTCATGGAAATTGGTTCGTGTGATTGCTGGTTTATTGATACTGTTATCGCTCGCGCTTGGCGTGCCGGAAAGCCCGTTATTTGTGAGTCAATACTGGTTGTACTTTACCGCTTTTATTGGGGTGAATCTGTTTCAAAGCGGTTTGACTAACTGGTGTTTGATGGAAAATATTTTGCGCAAGCTGGGTGTACGCGCAGGCTGTTAAGGGATTCTCTAATCATGGTGATGAAAAAAACTGCCCAAGCTTCAGTACTGCTTCTGTCACTCATTGCGAGTCAGGCGCATGCTTTTGACTTGCTAGAAGCGTGGCAAGCCGCGCGCGTTTACGATCCGCAATTTGCATCTGCTCGCGCAGGTGCCGAAGCTGGTCGCACTAAAAGCTTGCAGGCACTGGCATTAAAAAGTCCGCAAGTGACGCTTAATACAGGCATGGCTGGGGTGAACAGTGATAATAAAATCAGCAATGCGCAATTTTCTAATGCGCAATTCGCGGGTAGTAGCGGCGCAAGCGGAACAACGGACTTCCGCACCAGAACCGATGCCGGACTGAACCTGAATCTAAATTTACGCGCTGAGTATCCGCTTTATGATGCTGCGCGCAATGGCTCTGCCACGCAGCTCAACAAACAGGCGCAACTGGCCGAAGTGCAATTGACATTAGATGAGCAGCAACTCATGCAACGCGTGGCACAAACCTATTTTGATACGTTACTGGCGGCAGATACACTGACAACTTTAATTGCCCAACAGACCGCGGTTACCGAGGCGCTGGCGAGTGCTAAAGCGCGCTTTAAAGAGGGTGACGTGGCCATTATTGATACGCATGAAACGCAGGCGCGCTATGATTTGCTGGCTTCGCAGGTGCTTGAGGCCGAGAGCAATCTACAGCTTACCCGTGCAGCTTTGGCTGATATGACTGGTAATCAGGATGCCGCATTGGTGTCGCTGCCGCAGAAAGCCAGGCTGGCAAGTGTCGCCAGTGGAGATTTGCAGGGTTGGTTGGCACGTGCACAAAGTGGTCATCCGCTGGTGCATGCACAGCAGTTACAGCAAGAAATTGCACACACTGAGAGTGGTAAATTTCAAGCTAAATATTCCCCCGTGCTTAATCTGGTGGCGCTTGCAGGTGGTGAGCATTTGCAGGGCCTAGGTGGCAATGACGCTGATGTTACTAATCGTCAGATGAGCCTAGGTGTGCAGTTGACCATTCCTCTTTATAGCGGCGGTATGCGCGATGCCCGCTATCAAGAAGCGCTTGCGCTGGAAGAAAAATCCCGCAATCAAACTGAATTTGTACAGCAGCAGGCGGCGCGTGAGGCAAGATCTGCATGGCTGGCAGTCACCGTTGGGCAGGGGCAAGTCAAGGCGCTGGAACAGGCTGAGCATTCGGCTGAGATCAAGCTGGACTCCACCCGTGTCGGACGCGACGTGGGAGACCGCACCACGCTGGATGTGCTGAATTCTGAACAAGAGCTTTACAACACACGTCTCGCACTTTATCGTAGCCGCTATCAAGTGTTGCTGGCATTGCTTAATCTTTCAGCAGCAGCGGGTGAACTAGGCGAACTTCGTCTGCAGGAAATCAATCATATCCTTACAGAACGCTAGTTTTAATTAGTCACAGGAGAAAAGTCATGGCAAAACAAAACATGAATCAAAAGTTTTCTAATTGGATAGTGATTGGGATAGCTTCAGCTGTGCTGTTGTTGGCAGGATGCACACCCACAGATGTTGCCTCGATCTCTCCCAAAGCGGCGGAGGTCATGTTCGCTGAACAAAAAGCCATTATTGTTGATGTGCGTGAAGACAGCGAATGGAATGAGCAGCATATTGCAGGCGCGATCCATATTCCTTTAGCACAAGTTGCAAGCAGGCTCAGTGAACTTGCGCAATATAAGCACAGCACAGTGATTGTGCAATGCCGCAGTGGCAAGCGTTCAGCAAAGGCTGCCAGTGCATTGCAAGGTGCAGGGTTCAGCAAAGTTTACAGTCTCGCAGGCGGCATTGTAGCCTGGGATAAAGATGGACTAAAAACAACGAATTGATTTAATTCTATGTGGAATTTTGTCGATAAATCCACGATTTTTAATTAAGGGGTAAGAACATGGCACATATCGTAATAATGGGTGCGGGCATTGGTGGAATGCCGACTGCCTACGAACTAAAAGCCAAGATTGGCAGTAATCACCAGATTACCGTGGTCAATGCGGTTGATTATTTTCAGTTTGTGCCTTCTAACCCATGGCTTGCAGTGGGCTGGCGCAAGCGTGAAAAAATCACCTTTCCGATACGGCCGTATCTTGAAAAAAAAGGCATCAATTTCATTGCACAGCCGGTGACTAAGATTGATGCAGAACAGAATGCTCTGCAACTTGCCAATGGCGATTATCTTAATTACGACTATTTAGTCATCACCACAGGACCAAAATTATCTTTTGAAGAAGTGCCTGGTTCTGGTCCAGATGGTGGTCATACGCATTCAATCTGCTCAGTAGATCATGCAGAAAAAACCTGGGAGGCTTATCAGGAGTTCTTAAAAGATCCAGGCCCGGTGATTATCGGCGCCATGCCGGGCGCAAGCTGTTTTGGGCCTGCTTATGAGTTTACCTTTATCATGAACACGGACCTGCGCAAGAAAAAAATTCGTAACAAAGTACCTATCACCTATGTCACCAGCGAGCCTTACATTGGGCACTTAGGTTTAGGTGGCGTGGGTGACTCTAAAGGCATGTTGGAGTCAGAGTATCGCAACATAGATGATAAATGGATCACCAATGCTAAAGTGACAAAAGTCGAAGCGGGCAAAATGTTTGTGACTGAGTATGATTTGCACGGCAGTGTAGTGAAAGAACATGAGCTGCCATTTAAATTCTCTATGATGCTACCTGCATTTAAAGGCGTCGACCCAGTGGCAGCCGTTGAAGGGCTATGCAACCCAAGAGGTTTCGTGTTGATAGATGAGCATCAGCGCAGCAAAAAGTACCGCAATATATTTGCCGCAGGCGTGTGTGTGGCTATTCCGCCTGTAGAAGTTACGCCAGTGCCAACCGGCGCCCCTAAAACTGGCTACATGATTGAATCTATGGTGACAGCGATTGTGCATAATATTGCCGCTGATCTTGCTGGACAAGTGGCCGATGCCAAGGGCACTTGGAACGCCATTTGTATTGCTGACATGGGTAATACTGGTGCAGTTTTTGTCGCATTGCCACAGATTCCGCCGCGGAATGCGAACTGGATCAAAAAAGGTAAATGGGTGCATTTAGCAAAGATCGCCTTTGAGAAATACTTCATCTACAAAATGAAGAAGGGTAGCTCTGAGCCTATTTATGAAAAGTATGTTCTCAAGGCCATAGGGATTGAAAAACTAGATTAGTCTCTTCCATGCGTGTTTGATAGGTTCAAGTGGGTTAAAATATACCCACTCTGGAACCTGCGAATCATTGAATGACCACCAAGCAAAATAGCAATATCACTGAAAATCAGCCGGTGGATTAAGAGCTTTCCTTTCCTTTTAAGAATATGCAATAGACATTATTTATGGCTGGATCACTTATACTAAGTCCGTGCGATGGTTTTTTATCCAATCAAGCACATACTGATGTAAGTGCTCAGCTTGTTTAATGCACTCAATCACTGCCTGATCACTAATCGGATCACCTTCATAATCACTTACATTTCGTTGCTTACGTAAGCTGTCTAATATGATCACAGTGCTTTGAGGCAAACCAATAGTTGTTGGTAAGGTTTGAATTGCGGTTTGGTGATGTCCAGGTTGGCTTGTAGATGTTCGATAACCATTTACCCATAACGCCACCATAGCGCATTGCATAATGCACTTGTAAGCAGCATCAAATCTATTTTCGCCACTGACTGCGCTGATATGAGCATCTGCGATATTACGCTTAGCCGCTTCCAGTAAACGTAGCACAGCCTCTTGAGAGGCTGTGTGCACTTGGAGTTTATTTATTTTATGTAGATTGGCTAAGCTCATTTTTAGTGCCAATTATAAATAACTTAGGCTTAGCTAACACTTCATTAATGAATGAATCGTTATTTTTAATGCGCCGTTCGAATTCTTCTGTTGAATACACCACTGGATTTATTTCACGCTGCAAAATGGCCTGAGTCGGGTGCAATAACTGTACTGCATCCCCAAAACTTAATGAGCCTACGATCATAACATCCACGTCACTACTAGATTGCTGTTCGCCTCGTGCAACAGAGCCAAATACAAAGGCGACTCTTATTTGATCTTTGACGCTACTCAACGCCTCAGTTAACACATCAGCCAAGCCTGAGGTTTTACGCAGAATGCTTGTTAACTCTTCAAAAATTGGACATGCAAGATTGGCACTGTAATGGACTTGATTACCAACTTTCTTGCTTTGCAATATGCCACCCCCTGTCAGTTTTGTAAGCTCCTTATGTAGCGTACCAGCCGCAGTATTGGTCATTCGAGCAAGCTCGCGTACATGATAGCTGGCACTAGGGTTAAGCAACAGCAATCCTAAAATACGCTTTCTGTATTTGCTGAATAATAGAGATGATAACAAAACGTTCCCTTTATAGCTTCAAATGTAGCTTATTATGCTACGTTATTGCGCACTTATCAAGTTTGGGCTTAACAGACATCAAGTGCTCTGATCGAGACCAATATCGGGTCAAGTAATGTTGTCACCAGTAGGCATCCATTCACTTCGACCTCGCGCATGGTGATGGATTCTGGGTAGTGTGCGTATTCTTCAGCACTCATCATCTTTGGTTTTTGGTGTCGTGACCATTGCATCAATTTATACGGGCAAAAGCTTCTCTTCATGCAACTTCACGCGCTTAGCTTTTAACAATCCATCAATACGCGCATTCATCGTATTTGCGAGATTGGCTGATGCACGGCCAAGCCCAAGCATATCTAATGCCCCAGATACCGCAGCTTCTTGGCTTATGGAAAATCCCATCCTGACAACATCAAGAATTGCAGCATCAAGTTCTTCTGGAACAATAAGTTCAATTTTTCGCTCAGTTGACTCAAGTGCACTACGATTTCTAACTTTAGTTGAGCGTGTTTTGTCGGCATATAAAAAGCCACCAGTATGGTGGAACAATCCATTGCGGTGACCATGTTTTATCGCTATATCAACGTTATCCGATATTTGCCAAGGCTGTAAGATATGTCCAGCTTCTTTGGCAACTGAAGCTAATACCGATGCGATCCTGAACCCACCTTCATCTAAATCTCCCCAATGGTAAACAGGAATGCCCTCAGGTAAAGATTTTAATAGCCTTGCATACATATCTCGCCACGGAGGATTTGGCATGCCTGCGGTATAAATTAACAGCACATCTTCATCGCACTTGCGCCTTGCTTCTGAATGAAATGTTGTCTGATTTTCTATGGTTAATACCATGCTTGGTTTACTTGCCAAACTCATGATCGTTGTAGCAGGAAGACCCATGTACGGGGTATCGATATAATCAGTAACCCTGCCCCTTGATATTGTGACATTACCTTTTGTCTAGCGTAAGTCTTAGCACAATATTTTGGTTGAGAGTCGTTTTCATCGGTAGAATATGTCTTTAGCCAAACAATTTAAAAATGTAGCCCAATTATGCATTTAATTTTACCCAAATTATATTGGGCTACAAAATTACGGATTAACATGCGTTCAAGTGAGTTAAATTGGCTTTACTTGAGCTCATGTTTGTGAATGAGTTAATGAAAAAAATACAAGAAAACAATGAGATAACTAGTGATTTAGAGGTTGTTGAGAACCACACTCCGATGATGCGCCAGTATTTAGGGCTTAAGGCACAACATCCTGACATGTTGCTGTTTTACCGCATGGGTGATTTTTACGAGCTGTTTTTTGAGGATGCTGAAAAAGCATCCAAGTTACTAGGGATCACCTTAACGCATCGCGGTAGCAGTAATGGTCAGCCGATTAAAATGGCGGGCGTGCCATACCATGCGGCGGAGCAATATTTAGCTAAATTGGCTAAGCTGGGCGAAGCCGTTGCAATTTGCGAGCAAGTGGGCGACCCTGCCACCAGTAAAGGCCCTGTAGCGCGTGAAGTCGCGCGCATTTTAACGCCAGGCACTTTAACTGATGCGGCGTTACTGGATGAGTCCCGCGATAATCAATTATTAAGTATTTTTCAAGCGGATGGTTTGATTGGTCTTGCGCGCTTAAATTTAGCTTCAGGCAGTTTTATTTTAAGTGAAATCGCGGTGGGGTTGTTAGGCCAGGAGCTGGAGCGCATTGCCCCTAGCGAGATATTATTAGCTGACGATTTTACTCATGCGGCTTTGAGTTTGAACAAGATTGCCAAAAAGCGTTTAAGCCCATGGCAGTTTGATTTTGACAGCGCATTTAATACGCTGACCAAGCAATTTAATACTTATGATCTGAATGGTTTCGGTTGTGCCAATCTAAAACCCGCGATCTGTGCGGCGGGCTCCTTGCTCGATTACGTCAAACATACACAACGCTCCACCTTGCCGCATATCAATGCCATTAGTGTAGAAATTACCGGTGCTTATCTTCAGTTAGACGCTGCGACACGTCGCAATTTAGAAATTGATATGACCTTGCGCGGTGAGGCTAGCCCTACACTGTATTCGCTACTCAATACCACGAAAACGGCCATGGGTGCACGCTTGTTGCGGCATTGGCTGCATGGACCTTTACAAGATCGAAATTTGAGCATGAAGCGACATGAGGCGATTGCTGATTTGATGCAAAGTGACCAATTTCACAATCATCGGTTTTCAGGGTTGCGGCAGTCGTTAAAATCGATAGGAGATATTGAGCGTATTACCGCGCGCATCGCTTTAAAAACAGCTCGACCACGTGATGTATCATGCTTGTCAATGAGCTTGCAGCAATTAACTTTGTTGCAATCTCAACTTCAAAAGCTGCCAGCAAGTTTGCTGCAAACGCTAGGTGCGCATTTGACTGCACCAGCGGCACTTATGACACTGCTTACTAGTGCCATTAAACCAGAACCCAGTGTGGTGCTACGCGAAGGCGGTGTCATTGCAGATGGCTATGATGCCGAATTAGATGAGCTGCGCGCGATACAAACCAATCACGGTGATTTTTTGTTGCAATTTGAAGCTGCTGAAAAAGCGCGCACCGGCATTGCTAATCTAAAAGTAGAATACAACAGCGTGCATGGCTTTTATATTGAAATGAGTCGCACCCAGGCTGAAAACGCGCCTGCCGAATACAGGCGTCGTCAAACCCTCAAAAATGTTGAGCGCTTTATTACGCCAGAACTCAAAACCTTTGAAGACAAAGTGCTGAGTGCAAATGACCGTGCCTTAGCGCGTGAAAAAATGCTGTATGAACAAGTATTAACGCAGTTGGAGCAATACATTGTGGCCTTGCAAATCAATGCGGGCGCAGTGGCGAGCTTGGATGTGTTATGTTGTTTTGCTGAACGCGCCCTTAACTTGAATTATGTTGCGCCACAGTTTATTACCGAGGCGGGCATTGAAATTGTAGATGGTCGTCATCCAGTGGTTGAGCAGATTTCCATGCAGTCTTCCGGGCAACCGTTTATTGCCAATGACGTTACGCTCAACCCTTATCGCCAATTGTTGCTAATTACAGGTCCGAATATGGGTGGTAAGTCTACCTTTATGCGGCAAACAGCTTTGATTGTGTTGCTCGCGCATTGCGGTTGTTACGTGCCTGCTACTTCAGCTAAAATCGGCGAAATTGACCGTATCATGACGCGAATAGGCGCATCGGATGATTTGGCTGGCGGGCGTTCTACGTTTATGGTGGAAATGACCGAAACCGCTAACATTTTGCACAACGCCACGGATAAAAGCCTGGTGCTGCTAGATGAAATTGGCCGAGGTACATCAACCTTTGATGGTCTAAGTTTAGCGTGGGCAGTGGCTAAACAGCTATTGGAAAAAAACAGAGCTTACACCTTGTTTGCTACCCACTATTTTGAATTAACGCGCATTGTGGATGAGTTTAAATATGCAGCCAATGTGCATTTAGATGCAGTTGAACACGGCAATAGCATCGTATTTATGCATAAAGTGGAAGAGGGTGCAGCTAATCAGAGCTATGGCTTGCAAGTGGCGCAATTAGCAGGCATACCCAAATCAGTGATCACCGCAGCAAAAAGAAAATTAGCACAATTAGAGCTTAATCAAGTGACTAACCAAGATGCTAAATCAGTGCCGCAGGTTGATATGTTTATGCACAATGAACAAGAAGCCGAGGTGCAATTGCATCCGGCCTTAAGTGAGTTAGAGTCATTACAAGTGGATGACTTAACGCCTAGGCAGGCGTTAGATTTGTTATATAAGCTAAAAAATTTAACTCAATAAAAAGCACCGCAATAGCGGTGCTTTTTGCTTGGCACTAAGGCTAAATAATCAGCTTGTTTAACGTTTTAGTGGTGATGACCACCCGCGCCATGTACGTGCTGATGAGTGACTTCTTCTTTATTTGCCGTACGTACATCGGTAATGGTGGCAGTAAATACCACACGTTCACCCGCCCAGGGATGATTGCCATCTACAATCACTTTGCCGTCTGCGATTTCTGTCACGGAATATAAAATCACTTCACCGGTTTCATCTTCGCCTTCAAATTGCATGCCTACTTTGAGCTCATCTGCTGGAAAAGCGCTGGCTGGCTCAATTTGCACCAACTCTTCATCGTATTCACCAAAGGCATCGGTAGGTTGTAAATCTACAATCACGACATCGCCAATGTTTTTACCGTGCATCGCTTCTTCAACTTTAGGAAAAATATTGTCATAACCGCCATGTAAGTAAGCGACTGGTTCGTTGCTTGATTCAAGCATGTTGCCATCGGCATCTTTTAATTCATAAGTCATGGTGACAACAGTGTTCATGGTAATTTGCATGGTTAAATCCTTGAAATGGGGCTATATAAAAAATTAAGGCTAGAATTTTAATCTATTTTTTGAAAATGCTTAAATGCTGAGTGGATTTATTTTGTGTATTTGCTTAATTGATTAAGTGTGGATATGACCCATTTTTGGAGTGCCATCGCTTTAGTGTTTGCCATGTACCTGAATAAGCTGCTTCAGTTCCGGCACACAAGAGCCGCATTCAGTACCACATTTAAGTTTGTTTTTCAGGGTAATTAAATCAGCACCGAGTTGAATGTTTTCGATGATGTCATTTTCTGCCACATCCAAACAGTTACAAATAATTTTGCCGCGGCAGTGTTGACCTTCTGGGGGTACGCTAAGTGGCGCTAGCGCCCAGCGACGTAGTTCTACAGTGAATTCGCCTGTGGTCATCACATCTTTAAGCCAGTTTGCAGCAAGCGTTTCACCGACCAAACGTACACCAGTAACTCTTGGCATGCTATTGGTGAGATCGGTTTCGATCAAAATACGTTTACTAATACCATGTTTGGCATCATTGTAGTTAAGTAACGGCATGTCATCAGTCATACCAAGTAATACATCAATTTCTGTAATAAATGCAGTATCTGGTGCTTGTGTGTGAGCAGCACGTAAAATTAGCATGCCAGTATGAAATTCATCTTGTCGGCCAAATAAGCCACAGCTTGCATATTCAAAGTTCGCCATTAAACCACGTACTTTTTGTAATATATCTAAATCTTGAATGGTACGCATCACCGTCATACGCCAAGGTAATTCTAACTTCTCAAGTTTAATGGCGGTATGTTTAAGTTCAGGTTGTTTGGAGGTTTTGTCAAACGCAGGCGGCATCAATGCATTAACGCCTAAACCGTGCATAAATTGGCTTCCCCAATGCATAGGAATAAACGTTTGCGAAGGCTGAACCTCGTTTGACAATTGTGCAGGTAACACCAAGCTACCACGTTTATTGCTGACTTTTACAATGTCGCCATTTTTAATTGAGCGGCGCGTCATATCATCAGCATTGATATGGATGACAGGCTCTTCAGCATGATTAAATAATTGTGCTACCGTGCCGGTGCGGCTCATACCGTGCCATTGGTCGCGTAACCGACCCGTGAGTAAATGCAGGGGATGGCGCGCGTCTGTTTTATCTGCGGTACCTTTATACGTGGCGTTAATAAATTGTGCTTTGCCGTCCGGTTTTTGAAAAACGCCATCTGCGTATAGACGTGCTTTTCCAGTAACATCACCTGTAATAAATGGCCATTGTTGCGGGCCTCGATCATTGAGTAAGGCATAACTTAAACCTGTGATATCTAAATCACGACCGCGTGTGGTTTCTCGGTGTTCGTTGAATATTTGTTCAGTGCTGGTATAAGGGAATAATTGTGAGTTTTTCGCGCCCTTCGACGGGCTCAGGGTACGGTTAGTCGCCAAACGTTTTTCTAAACGCTGAGCAAAGTCCACTACGATTTCCCAATCATGACGTGCTTCGGCAGGGGGCTGCACTGCTTGGTTTACACGGGTAATACGGCGCTCAGAGTTGGTGACAGAGCCTTCTTTTTCGCCCCATGTACTCGCAGGTAACAAAACATCTGCATATTGGCAGCTGTCAGTGTTGCCGAAGGCATCTTGTACCACCACTAATTCAGCTTTGTTTAAAGCTAATCGTACGTTATTCAGGTCTGGCATGGAATGCGCAGGGTTAGTGCAGGCAATCCAAATCGCTTTGATGCTGCCATCTTTAACCGCGTCGAACATCTCGACAGCTGTTTTGCCGGGTGTTTCTGGCACACTTTCTATGTTCCAGAGTTTTGCGACTTCTGTGCGATGTTCTGCATTGGCTAAATCACGGTGACCAGACAAGAGATTGGCCATGCCGCCCACCTCGCGCCCACCCATCGCATTAGGTTGACCTGTGAGTGATAGCGGTCCGGCACCTAGCTTGCCAATTTGCCCTGTGGCCAAGTGCAAGTTAATCAATGCGGCGTTTTTATCCGTACCATGAATAGATTGATTTAGTCCTTGGCAATACATAGATAAACTCGGCCCTTTGCCGAACCATTTGGCAGCAGTAATGATATCTGCTTCTTTGATACCGCAAATATCAGCTACCATCTTTGGCGTATATTCGCGGATGGTTTCTTTCAACTCCGCAAAGCCGTTGGTATGGGCATTGATATATGCCATATCCAGCAGACCTTCCCACAGCATTACATGTAACATACCATTGAATAACGCTACATCAGTGCCTGGCAAAATTGCAAGGTGCAAATCGGCGGTCTGTGCGGTATCAGTACGGCGTGGGTCCACGACGATGATTTTTAAGTTTGGGTTATTTTCTCTGGCAGCTTCAATGCGGCGAAAGATAATTGGGTGTGCAAATGCAGTATTAGAGCCTGCAATAAACAAACAATCGGTATGGTCGATATCTTCATAACAAGCTGGTGGTGCATCTGCGCCTAAGGTTGCCTTGTAGCCAGTGACCGCAGAACTCATACAGAGCCGCGAGTTAGTATCTACATTGTTGGTACCTATCAGACCCTTGGCGAGTTTGTTAAATACATAATAATCTTCAGTGAGCAATTGGCCTGAAATATAAAAAGCAACACTGTCTGGGCCATGCGTTTCTATTGTTTGTGCAAATTTCTCAACGATAAAATCAAGTGACTCATCCCATGTGGCGCGTGCTCTGGGTGCATTACGGCTAGCACGCAGCTCTGGGTAAAGTAAGCGGTTATCAAGTTTTGCGGTAAGGTGTAGCGTAGCGCCTTTGGTACATAGGCGCCCAAAGTTGGCAGGGTGCTTTGGGTCGCCTTTGACATCAATAATTTTGTCATTTTCGGAGTGAATAATCACCCCGCAGCCAACGCCGCAATAGCAACAGGTAGATTGTGTTTGTTTAATCAAGGTAGTTAATCTTTTAATTCTAAATAAACGTAGCCATCTTCAACTTTTGTGTTGAAACAGGCGGTTTCACCCACATCGGGCTCTTCAGCTTTGCCGTTAACCAAACTGATTTTCCAGCTATGTAGCGGGCAGGCGACCTTGTCGCCATACACAATACCTTGTGATAAGGGGCCGCCCTTGTGAGGGCAGGCATTGTTGATGGCAAAAATGTGGTCATCTTCGGTGCGAAAAACACCAATTTCGATGTCGGCATTCTCTTTGTTTTTTGTACGCACAACACGTGCACCTAATTTAGGAATGTCTGCAAACGGCGCTACTTTTACCCAGTTACTCATAATCTCTTTCCAAAATAGTCTTCATGAGACCGCTAATAAATAAATTAATAAAATATTCAAAACAAACGAAAAAATAGCAATCCACTGCCATTTAATCAGTCTGGCACGTGCGATCAATGGCGTGCGCGCCGGTGCTAAAATTGGTTTCAATTCACCATGTTCAAGCGCCAGTAACATTTCTTCTGCCGTTTCAAATCTCAGCGTTACATCATGTGCAATGGCTTTGAGAATGATGTTCTCTAACCAGTACGGAATGTCCGGGCGATACCTGGTGGGCGGAATCGGCTGCCCAAATTTAGGGTGCTGAAACGGCTCAATTTCGCCATAGGGATATTTGCGCGTGAGCAAATAATAGAGCGTAACCCCTGCTGCATAAATGTCAGTTTGCGGTGTAGCAGCAGCACCTTCAAACAATTCAGGCGCCATGAAGCTAGGTGTGCCCGGGTTTTGCATGGCTTCAATTTTGCCAACGCCGCTACTCAGTGCCACGCCCAAGTCTAATATGCGTAGCCGCTGGTCGAGGGCGACATGCAGGTTATCAGGCTTAATATCACGATGCACAATGTTGAGCCGATGCAGAGCGCCTAGCCCACGCATTATATCTATACCAGTTTTTGCTACACCGGCTACGGTAAAGTGATGCCCGCTATCCAGGCGTTGCTGTAACGTGGCACCTTCATGCCAGCTCATAATGTAGTAAAGCTTGCTGCGTTTTTCTACCGAGATGGGAAACACTTGCGGCACATATTGTGACACGACACGCTTTGCCAGCCATTCTTCATTTAACAAACCGTTGCAACTATCAATATCAGTGGCTAATAGTGGCTGTAATGTCTTTAATACAAACAGTTGACGGGTAGCGGTATGGCGCACTTTGTATAGCAAGCTCGCACGTGATTCATGCAGAATTTCGACGATTTCAAAATCATCAATCACTTCACCAATATTTAATTTATCGGGCACGTTGAGGTGTTTGCCACCTGCAAGCAGTTCAGACAAAGTATCTTCACCAAGCTGCGTTATTCTAATGGCGACAGCAGTTGAATTATCCGTACTGCCTTTTTCAATGGCAGATTTGGTGAGATGGTCACAAATCATTTGCGGGTTATCATAAAGCCCCAGCGTCTTATGGATATTTTGTTCGCCCAAAACATCCCACACGCCATCGCTCATTAGCGCAAATACGTCGCCTACTTGCAGTGTGCCTTCAGTAAAATCTACTTCTAAGTGTCTATCTAACCCTACGGCACGCTTTAGTACGTGCCGCATATCGGGTCTGTCCCACACGTGGTCTGTGGTGAGTTGTTTTAATTTACCGTCCCGCAACAAATAAATTCGTGTGTCTCCCACATGGGCAGTGTAGTAACGCTGACCACGCAATACCAATAGTGATAAAGTCGTCGCCATGCCCACCATATCGCGGTTGGCATTGGCTTGGGCAATCAGCCAGCGGTTGGCAGCAGTCAATACCTTATCTAACGATGTTAATGGCTCCCAAGTATCAGGTGTAGCGTAGTAATCGGACGTTACGGTACGTACTGTCATCTCTGAGGCTTCACCGCCGCCTGCATTGCCACTCACCCCATCTGCCACAGCCATGAGTGCGCCCTTAAGGCTCAATTGTTCACTCACTGGCGTCACCACACCAACGTAATCTTCGTTACGTGTGCGTGGGCCTGTCAGGCTGGATTGACCAATCATGAATTGAAGTGACATGGCTGTATTTTAACCTTTTATATTAAACTTTAGCCGTCGTTGCTGTTCCCCAAGTTGTACGCCATCTGGTTTTAACACCAGCTAAACCTATCATTGCTAATACAGCAAGACCTGCAAAAATGATCAAACCCATTTGATAGCTACCGGTAGTTTGCTTAAAATATCCTAAGCTTGCCGCTAAATAGAAACCACCTACACCGCCTGCCATGCCCACCAAACCTGTCATCACGCCGATTTCTTTGCGGAAGCGTTGCGGCACCAATTGAAACACTGCACCGTTACCCATGCCTAATACCGCCATTACTGGAATGATAATGGCTAATGCCAGTTGGTAGGTAGGCTGGCCAAAGCTCATGATAAATAACAATAGTGCAGCAATCGTGTACATCACGAGTAGGGTGCGTATGCCACCGACCCGGTCTGCAATCATGCCGCCAATGGGGCGTACCAGCGACCCCGCAAATACGGCAGCAGCAGTGCAATAGCCTGCTTTAACTGCGCCTAAGCTGTATAAATCATTATAGTAATTGGTGAGGCTTGAAGCTAAACCTACTAAGCCACCAAAAGTGACGCTGTAAAAAAACATAAACCACCAAGCGTCTTTGTCTTTTAAAATGGCGGCATATTGACTTAAAGACTTGGCTGGCGGTGTATCTGGGCTATCTTTTGCAAAAATGATATAGACAGCCAAAGCAAACCCTAGCGGAATTAATGCCAAACCAAACACATTGTTCCAGCCATAAGCAACGGCTAAACTAGGCGCAAATAATGCGGCAAATACTGTGCCGGAATTACCAGCACCGGCAATGCCAAGCGCAGTCCCTTGATGTTCTGG
>JAURWJ010000073.1 GCA_030655015.1 Methylotenera sp.
GTCATAACGCAATTATGGCGCAAATGTGCGGTAAATATAATAGCTTCATGTAAAATTGAGGCCTAAATCATTTGTTAAGAGTAAATAATGCTAGAAAACTTAACTGGGCGCCTGCAGGGCGTCATTAAAAATTTACGTGGGCAAGCCCGGCTTACTGAGGAAAACATCGCAGACGCAATGCGTGAAGTGCGTATGGCGCTGTTGGAGGCCGACGTTGCCTTGCCTGTGGTAAAGGACTTTATCGCGGCGGTTAAACTGCGTGCGCAGGGTAAAGAAGTGTTGCAAAGCCTCACGCCTGGACAAGCTGTGATTGAGGTGGTGAATGCTGAGTTAACGAACTTAATGGGTAAAGCCAATGTAGGTTTAAATTTAGCCGCGGTGCCGCCAGCAATTATTTTAATGGCAGGTTTACAGGGTTCAGGTAAAACGACTACTTCAGCCAAGCTAGCTAAACTATTAAAAGAGCAAAAAAAGAAAGTGCTATTAGCCAGTGCAGATGTCTATCGTCCAGCGGCGATTGCACAACTAAAAACGCTCGCCAAGCAATTAGAGGTGGAATGTTTTGATAGCAACGCTGACCAAAAGCCGGCAGATATTGCTACGGCCACTTTAGATTTCGCAAAGCGTGGTTATTACGACGTGGTGATTTTCGACACCGCAGGTCGCTTGGGCATTGATGAAGCCATGATGGCGGAAATCAAGGCCTTGCACACGCAGTTAAACCCAATTGAAACCCTATTTGTGGTCGATGCCATGCAAGGCCAGGATGCCATCAATACCGCAAAAGCTTTTGGTGAAACGCTGCCACTCACAGGTATCATCCTCACCAAACTGGATGGTGATTCGCGTGGTGGCGCGGCATTGTCCGTGCGGCACGTGACCGGTCAGCCGATTAAATTTATTGGCGTGAGCGAAAAAGTAGATGGCTTGGAGCCATTTTACCCAGATCGTATGGCGTCGCGCATATTGGGCATGGGTGACGTACTCGGCTTAATCGAGCAAGCGCATAAAAATGTCGATATGGCAGAGGCGCAAAAACTGGCCGATAAAGTTAAGTCAGGTAAAAACTTTGATTTAAACGACTTTAAAGCGCAAATGTCACAAATGCGAAAAATGGGCGGCATGGGCGCGCTGATGGATAAAATGCCGGCTCAAATGGCAGGCATGGCTGCAAAAATGAATCCTGATGATGCAGATAAAAGTATTCGTCGTATCGAAGGCATTATTAATAGCATGACAGCATTAGAGCGCCGTAAGCCGGAAATTATTAAAGCGACGCGTAAAAAACGTATTGCAGATGGCTCAGGCGTGCAGGTGCAAGAGGTGAATCGCCTGCTAAAACAGTTTGAAGAAACGCAAAAGATGATGAAAATGTTCGCAAAAGGCGGCATGGCCAAAATGATGCGCGGCATGGGGAGTTTAATGGGCGGTAAAATCCCGGGCATGCGCTAGCCGCCATTTTGTAACGTGACAGCTACCAAAAGCTGGCAATATGATTACCTTTAACATTAAACATCATTTAATTTAGGTTTAATTTAATTTATTGCCAGTTTCGGGTTGACCAAGCCGAGAGTTTCTAGCATAATTGCGCCCTTTCGTGAGTGATGTAAATCAAACGCGAAAAACCAGAAATTTAGTATTACCCATTAGTACAATGGGGCGTTAGCTCAGCTGGTAGAGCAGCGGAC
>JAURWJ010000080.1 GCA_030655015.1 Methylotenera sp.
TGCGTGCCATCCAAAGCCATTATTCGCTCGGCTAATTTTGTCAATCAGACAAAACATGCAAATAAGCTTGGTATTGCCAAGGTAGATGTTAAGTATGATTTTGCAGAGGTGATGCAACGCGTGCAACGCGTGGTGAGTACGGTAGAGCCGCATGACTCTGTAGAACGTTACACTAAATTAGGTGTAGATGTTATTCAAGGTTATGCAAAAATTACATCGCCCTGGACGGTAGAAGTGAATGGGCGAACACTCACCACGCGTTCCATTATCATCGCGACCGGTGGGCGACCTACCATCCCGAACATTCCAGGTTTAGACCAAGTCACGTACTACACCTCAGATACCATCTGGTCACTGACTGAGCGCCCCAATCGCCTAGTAGTGCTGGGCGGCGGCCCGATTGGTTGTGAACTGACGCAAGCCTTTGCCCGCCTCGACTGCAAAGTCACGCAGGTGGCGCGTAGTGGCTTGATGGGCAAAGAAGACGCTGATGCAGTTGCGTTGGTAGAAGAAGCATTGCTTGCCGACGGCGTGCGCGTACTCACACAAACTGACACAGTGCGCTGCGAACGTGATACTAGCGGACAACGTCTGATTGTTCGTCACAAAGATGGCGCTGAAGAAGCGATTCCGTTTGATGCCTTGTTGTGCGCGGTAGGCAGAACTGCCCGCACCGAAGGCTTCGGGCTGGAAGAATTAGGTGTACCACTTTCTAAAAACCGCACAATCGAGGTAGATGCTTGGTTGCAAACGCTATACCCCAATATTTACGCCGCCGGCGACGTGGCAGGGCCTTACCAGTTCACGCACACCGCCGCGCATCAAGCTTGGTATGCAGCGGTAAATACGCTATTTGGTAGCTTAAAACGCTTCAAGGCCGATTACTCCGTGATTCCCTGGGCAACCTTCACCAGCCCGGAAGTGGCGCGAGTTGGGCTTTCTGAAGATGAAGCCAAACAACAAGGTATTGCTTACGAGGTAGTGAAATATGAGCTTGATGACTTGGACCGCGCCATTGCTGACGAAGCCGCACACGGCTTTGTAAAAGTGCTCACCGTACCGGGTAAAGATAAAATTTTAGGCGCAATTATTGTCGGCGAGCATGCTGGCGACTTATTGGCAGAGTTCGTATTGGCCATGAAGCATGGACTAGGTTTAAACAAAATCCTCGGTACTATTCATACTTACCCTACTTGGTCTGAGGCCAACAAATACGCGGCTGGCGAATGGAAGCGTGCGCACGTACCGCATCGTATTCTGGCTTGGGTGGAAAAATATCATACCTGGAAAAGAGGCTAAATTTAACATGCAATATCTGGAAAAGTTACTAATGACCGCGTTGCTGTCACTGACGGCTATTGTTGCGGCCAATTCAGCGACAGCTGCCGACTTGGTCGCTACCAACAAACTTTTGAATCGCCTGCCCATGAACTCACCGCCGCTTACGTGAATGGCACAAAAGGTAAGCTGTTACGTTAGGTAATTTAAAGGGAGCATCATGAACAACCTCAGCTTAGCCCAGTTTTTTATTGGCGAGCAACAACGTGGCAATGTTTCTACAGTTGAGATGGCACCATTACTTGAAGACATTGCAACGGCATGTAAAGAGATTGCGCTCGCAATTAACCAAGGTGCACTACAAGGCACAATGGGCAGCCTGGATGCCCAGAACGTGCAAGGCGAAACGCAAAAACAATTAGACGTGATATGTAATGACATTTTCATCGCCGCAAATAGCAAGCGCGGAAACATTGCCGGCATGGTGTCTGAAGAACTTGAACAGTTTTATACCGTTCCACATCAGTCTGTCAGTGGTGAAAAATACCTGTTATTGTTTGACCCGCTCGATGGCTCATCTAACGTCAATGTCAACATTTCAGTCGGCACGATTTTTTCTGTGTTGAGATGTCCAACTGGAGTCCCCCACCCTCAACCAAAAGACTTTCTGCAAGCAGGCAAACAGCAAATTTGTGCAGGTTACGCACTTTATGGCACCTCCACTATTCTGGTTTTTACCACCGGGCATGGTGTTAACGGCTTTACGCTGGATATTGAAACGAACACGTTTTTTCTCACACATCCCAACATGCAGATTGCTGCTGACACCAATGAATTTGCGATCAATATGTCTAACTACCGCTTTTGGCAAGCACCCATGCAGCGTTATATTGATGAATGCTTAGAGGGTAAAGTAAGCGCGCGCGGCAAAGATTTCAATATGCGCTGGGTGGCGTCAATGGTGGCAGAAATTCACCGCATTCTGGTGCGCGGTGGCGTATTTATGTACCCAATTGACAGTAAAATAAAAAGCCAAGGCGGCAAGCTGCGCCTGCTCTACGAGGCTAATCCCATGAGCTTTATTGTTGAGCAGGCAGGTGGTGCATCGTCAACGGGACATTTTGGATGTGACGCCAAGCGCCCTACACCAGCGCATTGGTGTGATAATGGGTTCAAAGAATGAAGTCATCAGAGCTGTCAGCTATCATAGCTCAAAGCATTGATAGAACCATTGATTGTTGATAGAACCATGGGTTGTTGATAGAACCATGGATGAGTGATAGAGCCCCATACGCATGAAACATTTACGTACAATTGTTGCCTTCTTGATTTTGGTCATGGCCTCAAGCCCTGTGTTGGCAGCTGTTTGCTCGATTTCATGTGCGGCAGAATCTCTAGCAGCCAACATAAGCGCCTCTGTGGATTTTATTACAAGTGACCCATCCGCCATGACTGCTGATCACTGCCACCATGGCGTGGCCGACGCTGGCAAGCATGAATCTAGCAAACAAACGTCTGATAACCCAGCGTCTGACAAAAGCCAGTCCAATGCCGAACACAAAAGTTGTACTATGGCTGGGGGCTGTCATTTTTCTCAGGCTGCATCGAACATTCTGGAAGCCGAGGCACAGCCGTTTCACACTGAACAGGCTGCGACTGCACGTTCTATCCAACGTGATGTTGCACTGGCTTGGCTCGATACCCATGAAGCGCAGCGCAAAACCACGCTATATCAGCGGCTCGCAGATGAAATGGATGCCGAACGCAAAGTGGCGATTTCCCGCATTAGTTCTGGCGCTGCACAAGCAAACGACGTGCTGCGTCTAGACACGTAACTTTCGATGACAAAAGACAAACTACTCACTACCCAGCGCGATGAACGCCGTGCGCGCGCAGGGCTGGAAGACTGGCACGCAGCATTGATGGAAGGCGCTGTGCTCAGAGTCCGACCGAAAGCCATGACTGTCGCCGTGATTTTGGCTGGGCTGATGCCAATACTTTTAGGCACAGGAACAGGCTGTGAAACCATGAGCCGCATCGCCGCGCCCATGGTTGGCGGTATGCTCACCGCGCCGTTGCTGTCGTTATTTGTGCTGCCGGCGGCCTACGTACTGTTGCGGCGAACATTGAAAGTGGAAAAGATATAACGTTACATGATTGGAGAATGCTTAACTGAGCATTGCTGATAGTTGGCATCAGCTCGGTTATGACTGACATAATTTTAAAAATTAACCCTTCACAACCTTGTACCGACAAGCCCATGGACTCATCCATATATTTCTTAAAAGCTTTGCTGAACGAGGCCACCTAACGGTAGTTGGTCTGTTCTGCAATGACCAATAAAGAGATGACCAATGACACCGCCATGCGGACAGAACCAATCAAAACCGACTCTGTCCATAATCAAGTGTTCCGTGTAGTATCCTGTATACGAATAGGACGTGCAACGGCTACCACTCCACAAAACCCGTATAGAGGCTATCTAACAAGCATTGATCGCAGTCGAAAGTATCCAGATGTTACAAAAACACTTACAAAGAACCCCGGCACTTGCAGGTGCAGATACCACGACAATCAGAAATGAAATCCTCAGTTATTTTCATACCACCTTTGACTGTTATGAATCGTTATTTGAAACACTGGCGAGTGACGAAGCCTTCTTTCGCAAACCAATTTCGCTTCGACATCCGCTGATTTTCTACTACGGCCATACGGCTACATTTTTTATCAACAAATTGACCTTGGCTGGCTTGATTGAGCAACGCATCAACCCGAGGTTTGAATCCATGTTCGCGATTGGTGTTGATGAAATGAGCTGGGACGACTTAAGCACCAATCATTACGACTGGCCAACGGTGGGCGAAGTGCGCGACTATCGCCAAGCGATACGGAGCATTGTGAGTCAAATTATTTGCGAAACCCCGCTTATCTTGCCTATCGATTGGCAAAGCCCTTGGTGGATTATTCTGATGGGCATCGAGCACGAACGCATTCATCTTGAAACATCATCCGTATTGATCAGGCAGCAAGCGCTTGAATATGTGCGCCCGCATCCTGAGTGGCAGGCTTGCAAAAAATCTGGGGCAGCTCCGCAAAACCAACTGATTAGCGTAGTATCAGGCAGCGTAAGCTTGGGCAAACATGCATCTGATTCAACCTACGGCTGGGATAACGAGTATGGTCAACATACCGCCGACGTTCCCGCATTTCAGGCTGGCCGTTACCTGGTCAGTAATCAGGAGTTTTTTGATTTTGTCACCGCAAACGGTTACAACACCGAAAGCTATTGGGAGGATGAAGGTCGAGGCTGGCGTGCCCACGCGCATGCGCAACACCCGTCCTTTTGGCTTAAAAAAGGCAATGATTGGCAACTCAGGCTGATGACTGAGGAAGTACCGATGCCGTGGGATTGGCCGGTTACAGTAAACTACCACGAGGCCAAAGCCTTTTGTCACTGGAAAACACAAACAACAGGGCACCCTTACAGATTACCCACTGAAGATGAATGGTATCGCCTATATGATGTGGCTAATTTAAGCGAAGTACCCCACAACACAATAGCCGAAGCCAATATTCATCTTGATCACTATGCCTCAAGCTGCCCAGTGAATGAGTTTCCACAAGGCGATTTTTATGATGTTGTCGGCAATGCATGGCAGTGGACAGAAACGCCGATTTATCCGTATGAAGGCTTTGAAGTACACCCTTATTACGATGACTTTACCGCACCGACTTTTGATGGCAAGCACAATCTTATTAAAGGCGGCTCTTGGGCATCCTGTGGTAACGAAGCATTAAAAAGTGCGCGTTATGCGTTTAGACGCCATTTCTTTCAGCACGCTGGTTTTCGCTACGTGGTCAGCGACACACCCGTTAACCAGAACACCTCGCACTATGAAACAAACAAACTACTGTCTGAATACGCTGAATTCCATTATGGTGAATCTTATTTCAACGTGCCTAACTTTCCAAAGGCACTCAGTGACATCGCCATACGCGCCATGGGGGTAAAGCCGGCGCGCACCGCGCTCGACCTTGGCTGCGCCTCTGGACGCGCCACATTTGAGCTGGCGCGCCATTTTGAGCGTGCCACTGGCATTGATTTCTCTGCCCGCTTTATTGGTCAGGGTGTGCAATTAGCAGAACAAGGCGCTTTACGCTATACCATGGTCGATGAAGGCGAACTGGTTTTATACAAAGAACGCACACTGAAAGAACTTGGCCTTGATGCATTCAAACATAAAGTCGAGTTTTCTCAAGGTGATGCCTGCAACCTCAAGCCGCACTTCACTGGCTATGACCTGATCCTGGCAGCCAATCTGATCGACCGTCTGTATAGTCCTAAAAAACTTCTCAACACCGTGCACGAACGCCTTAACCTCGGTGGGTTATTGTTAATTGCATCACCTTACACTTGGCTAGAAGAGCACACACCGCGCGATGAATGGATAGGTGGCTTTAAACGTAATGGCGAGAATTTTGGCACGCTAGATGGCTTAAAGGAGATATTCAGCGAGCACTTTCGTTTAATTGAAGGTCCGATTAAAGTGCCATTTGTCATCCGCGAAACTAGCCGAAAATTCCAGCACTCGCTGTCCGAAGTCACCATTTGGGAAAAAGTTTCTTGAATAATTCATTTGATTTTGACCGCGTAATCACGCGTGAGGCAACCGCCAGCCTGAAATATGATGCAAGGCAGGATGTGTTTGGTTGTGCTGACTTGATTCCTTTGTGGGTGGCCGACATGGATTTTGCTGCGCCGCCAGCGGTAACAAACGCACTTACTGAACGTGCCGCACACCCTATTTATGGTTATACAAGCTACCCAGATAGCCTTTACGATGCACTGATAAGCTGGCTAAAACGTCGCCATGGCTGGGAAGTAGAGCGTGAATGGATTGTGATGTGCCCAGGCGTGGTGCCATCACTGCATGCCGCTGTGATGGCCATTGCCAAGCCGAGCGAATCTGTGATTGTACAACCGCCAGTGTATTTCCCCTTCTTCTCGGCGGTGACGAATTTGGGCAGGCAGTTAGTCGAAAATCCACTGCGATTTGAAAACAATCACTACACGATTGATTTTGAGCATTTGGAACAATGTGCGGCTAATGCCCGCATGTTGCTTTTATGCTCACCACACAACCCAGTTGGCAGAGTGTGGCGCAAAACGGAGCTGGAATGGTTGTTGCAGATTGCTGAAAAGCACGACTTGATCATCTTTTCAGATGAAATTCACGCTGACCTGATTTACCCTGATGGCAAACACCACATATTGGCAACTTTGTCAGGGCATGCAAATCACATTATCACCGCCGTTGCTCCCAGTAAAACATTCAATATACCGGGCCTGAATTTATCCGCACTGATTATTCCAGATGCAACGCATCGCGCCTCCATTAACAAGGCATTTGACACTTTACACGTCAGTGCAGCCAATCCATTTAGCATAGTTGCTTTTGAAGCCGCTTCTCGCGAAGGTGAAGTATGGCTAGACGAACTCCTTGTTTACCTCAAACAAACACGTGATTTTGTTGCAGACTATTTAACTGCCAACTTGCCAAAAATTCGCCTAGTTGCAGCACAAGGCACTTATTTGTTATGGCTAGATTGTCGCGCTTTGGGCATGAATGATGCGCAACTCAAACATTTTTTTGTACACGAGGCTGGCGTAGGGTTAAGTTCTGGCGCCCTGTTTGGTGAAGCTGGCAGCGGCTTTATGCGCATGAATATCGGCGCACCTCGGCGGGTGATTGTTAATGCGCTGGATAACATAGCCAAGGCCTTGGCTAACAATTAGATCGTTAAAATCCAGGCCAACCTCAAACTGTAGCTGGCAAGCAATGTCCTTAAGCTTTAAGCACTATCGTAATAATAACAATGGCACTTGCGTGGTATGTTGAATCATTTTTGTAGTGGTGCTGCCGACCAGAAACTGACGGATTTTTGAGTGTCCGTAAGCACCCATCACCACCATGCCTATAGCGTGTTGATCTCGATAATCACATAAGGCATGCTTAACTTCACCAGCCAATACCGCAGTCGTGACCGTAAATCCTGTCGTCGCTTCTAAAGTGTTTTTTGCCCAGTTTAAGTGTTCAGTCAGCTCTTTACTCGCGTTGCCCACCATCACCACGTGGCATAACAAGCCTTTGAATAACGGGCTACCCGCCACCATTTCAACGCCTTTACGGGTAGTCGCACTACCATCAAAAGCAATCATAATACTGCTCGGTGCTTTAAAAGTTTGCGGCGTGACTAAAATTGGGCGGTGCATGGTACGCACTACTCTTTCAAGGTTATTGCCTACATGGTCACCTATGGTATCGCCCACTGAGCCTTGCTTGCCCATTACCAGTAAACGAATATCATTTTCCATCTCTATCAGCGTATCAACCAGATCACCATGCCGTTGACGGCAGATTGGGTCTGTAATGCCAAAAGCCAGTGCACGTGCTTTGGCTTCTTCCAGTAAGAGATGGCCATGTTCCAGGGCGATTTTGCCGCGTTTTTCATCCAGCGCTGTCAGTTCATTTAACAAGGATTCGCGACTACCCAAACCAATATTACCACTTAAGTTTTTTGGCGCAGTTGGGTACTCGGCTTTATCAAGCACATGTAGAAATTTTAGTGGCGCGCCTAGGCGCAAGCTAGCCCACGCCGCGTAATCACAAACTGCGGGCGTGATATTTGAACCATCAATACAAGCAACTACATTTGTCATTGTTTTTTCCTTTAATGCGCCATTAAATTATCTACAGCATCAGGTTTATCATGCACTGCAAAGCGATCAACGATGGTAGCACTTGCCTCATTCATGCCGATCACCTCAACTTCGGTACCTTCTCGACGAAACTTAATCACAACCTTATCTAACGCGCTCACTGAGGTAATGTCCCAAAAGTGCGCATGCGTTAAATCAATCACCACTTTATCGACGGCTTCTTTAAAATCAAAATAGGATACAAATTTATCAGCAGAGGTAAAAAAGACTTGTCCCACGACCTTGTAGGTACGCAAGGTGTTATCGTTATCAGCCTCAGAACTAACCAACAGAAACTGCCCAACCTTGTTTGCAAAAAACAAGCCTGCCAGCAACACACCGACCAATACGCCATAAGCCAAGTTGTGTGTAGCCACGACAACAACGACGGTCGCAACCATCACAACACTAGTACTCAATGGATGCGTTCTGAGATTGCCTAACGAACTCCAGCTAAAAGTACCAATTGACACCATAATCATCACTGCAACCAAGGCCGCCATCGGTATTTTCGACACCCACGACCCTAAAAAAACCACCATCATCAGTAATACAATACCGGCGGTAAAAGTAGATAACCGCGTGCGCCCGCCAGATTTCACATTGATAATGGATTGTCCGATCATGGCGCAACCTGCCATGCCCCCCAATAAACCAGCACCGATATTAGCTAGGCCTTGACCCTTACATTCACGGTTTTTATCACTGGAGGTATCGGTCAGGTCATCCACAATAGTAGCAGTCATTAATGACTCTAATAGCCCAACCACGGCCAAAGACACAGAATATGGAAACACAATGGCAAGTGTTTCAAAATTCAATGGTACATCTGGCCAAAGAAATATGGGCAACGTATCAGGCAACTCGCCCATGTCGCCTACCGTACGAATATCCATATTAAAATACATCGCAACGCCAGTCAGCACAACAATAGTCACCAATGGTGATGGAATTGATTTAGTAATGTAGGGGAATAGGTAAATAATACCAAGGCCTGCCGCAGTCATGGCATAGACATGCCAGGTAACATTAGTGAGCTCTGGTAGTTGTGCCATAAAAATGAGTATTGCCAGCGCATTCACAAAGCCCGTCACTACTGAACGTGAAACAAAGCGCATTAAAGAACCTAGTTTTATATAGCCAAATACAATCTGTATCACGCCAGTCAGCAAGGTCGCCGCTAGCAAGTATTGCAGACCGTGATCTTTAACCAAAGTCACCATAAGTAGCGCCATAGCCCCCGTTGCGGCAGAAATCATGCCCGGGCGGCCACCGACAAAAGAGATAACAACCGCAATACAGAAAGAGGCATACAGGCCGACTTTAGGATCCACGCCTGCAATAATTGAAAAAGCAATGGCCTCGGGAATGAGCGCCAAAGCCACAACAATGCCTGCAAGCACATCACCGCGAATATTAGAGAACCAGTTTTGTTTTATCGTGTTAATCATTCAGTGACCGAAATTAAATTTAAAAACCAACCTTGCGTTTAGCAAAGTCAATTAATAGTGTGTTTTTGATATAAAACGAAAACAAGAAGTAGTCGTTTAATTATTTATTGCCTGCTGAAAATAGACCATACTTATTTTGCACAGCGATAAATTTAAAATTCAGCAAATACCCAGTCACCGCTAATACTTGTGGCTGGGTAACTGCAAAAAAAGAGGAGGCTACATCGGAAATTTCTGTCTTTGTATTTGTATCGTCAGCCGAATTATACAATAAAAATCTTACCCTCAATTTCCATCAACTGCTTACATGATGGATAAATGAAAAAAGCCTAGTCAGTGATGACTAGGCTTTGGTATTGGTAGGGCGTGCGGGGATCGAACCCACGACAAACGGATTAAAAGTCCGCTGCTCTACCAGCTGAGCTAACGCCCCATTGTACTAATGGGTAATACTAAATTTCTGGTTTTTCGCGTTTGATTTACATCACTCACGAAA
>JAURWJ010000083.1 GCA_030655015.1 Methylotenera sp.
CCTTTCAACATTGCCACCGTCACCGGCACTTTGAGCGCCTCTCTTATATTGGGCAAATCACGCGTGTAAAGCTGGTCCTGTAAATTTTTTGTACCCGTAGAGATAATCACCTTGCCACCGGTCAAGAGCGCGGGGACTAAGTAAGCAAAAGTCTTACCAGTGCCGGTACCCGCTTCGGCCACCAACTGCGTGTTATGCTCAATAGCATCAGCGATCGCCAGTGCCATTTCCAGCTGCTGGGCACGTGCATGGTAGCCAGCAATATGCGTCGCTAAAATGCCGTCTTCCCCAAACACTTGATGAATAGCTTGATATTCGGCTGGATTATTGGCTTGCTTGTTTTTTGGTTCACTCATAAGCGTTAGATTATCCCACGACTTTTATTTAACCATTTTGCAATTTCAACTTAATTTCATATAATCAGGCACACATGAATTTAATAAAACCCCAATATTTGCTTTATATCTTATTGGCTTTAGCCAGCGCATCCTGCGCCGCCATTGAGCCAGCGCCTGAAAATACACGCGCACAAACTGACATTTCGATACAAATGCCGTTGAATGCTGAAGCTGAGGAACACTGGCCTGAACGTGCACGCGAGGTTTTAGTCAACGCATTAAGTTTAACGGGGATTCGTTACAAATATGGTGGCAATTCACCGGAAACGGGTTTTGATTGCAGTGGTTTTGTGCGTTATGTGTATCAGCAAACCTCTAATTTATCACTACCGCATAGTGCGCGCGCCATTAGCCAATTAGGAAAAACTGTTCAGAAAAATGAGCTAAAGCCTGGTGATTTAGTATTTTTTAATACGCTAAAATCTGCTTTTTCTCATGTAGGCATTTACTTAGGGGACAATCGCTTTATCCACTCCCCCAGTAGCGGCGGCGGTGTGCGCGTAGAAGACATGCAAACCAGCTATTGGAAAAAACGGTTTAATGGTGCGCAGCGCATAGACTCAACCAACACGCCATAACGCTACGCTCAACTTACCGTACTAAATTTTGGGTCTATCGCTATGCCCCAGATCACGATTGGGGTCGATAAAGTCACGTACTAGCTGCTTCACTTCTTTAGCTTCAGGAAACCGCCCCACTTCTTTACGAGAAAAAATCAATTGCTGATTCAAGGTAATATCAAAAACACCGCCACTACCGGGCTTTAATGCCACACTAGTTAAGTCTTGCTCGAAAGTTGTGAGCAGCTCCTGCGCCAACCAAGCTGCGCGCAAAAGCCAACGGCATTGTGTACAGTAAGTAATTTCAACGATATTTTGACTCAATTTGTATGTCCTGACAGTTATAGTTTAATATGCGCAATAGTGCTTAAATATTGCTTGAATTTGCAACTAAATGATAGCAATGAACTCTTACTTCAGGCTAAGCTTAATCTACCTGAAAAATAAGTAATCTACGTGGGAATAATACATGCAAGTACAGAAAAAAAATCATCGTTTTGCAAAAATCAGCTTGGTCGGCTCGGGCTTGTTGCTGGGACTCATGCTAAGTTTAACTTATTCTGCCGTTGCAGAAAAAATGACCAAGCCACAATTACCGCTAGATGACTTGCGTGCCTTTGCTGAAGTGTTTGGCAAAATTAAAAGTGACTATGTTGAGACTGTAGAAGACAAAAAACTGATTTCTGAGGCCATCAGCGGCATGCTAACAGGCTTGGATCCGCATTCCACTTACATGGATGCAGATGCCTTCAAAGACATGCAAGCCTCTACCCAAGGTGAGTTTGGCGGCCTAGGCATTGAAGTGGGCATGGAAGACGGCTTAGTAAAGGTAGTTTCACCGATTGAAGACTCCCCTGCTTATACCGCAGGTTTAAAAAGTGGTGACCTCATCGTAAAGCTTGATGACACCCCGGTAAAAGGCATGACGTTAAACGACGCAGTGAAACGTATGCGTGGCAAGCCCGACACAAAAATAGAGTTAACAGTTATTCGAAAAGCTGAAGACAAACCGCTTAAATTTACGCTTACTCGCGCCATCATTAAAACTAAAAGCGTGAAATACAAACTCACTGAACCGGGTTATGCCTATGTGCGCGTCACGCAGTTCCAGGAGCGCACGGGTGAAGATCTCGCAAAAGCCATTAAAATCATGCACGATGAAAATAAAGGTCCTTTCAAAGGTTTTGTTTTAGATCTGCGTAATGACCCAGGTGGGTTACTCAATGGCGCAGTGGGTGTGGCAGCAGCATTTTTACCTAAAGGTGAATTAGTTGTCTATACAGAAGGTCGCGCACCTGATTCAAAAATGCAACTCACCGCAGTGCCAGAAAATTACGTTCGTGGCGGCGTAGCAAATGACTACATTCGCGATTTACCTGCCGAAATGAAAACCGTACCGATGGCAGTACTCATTAATAGCGGTTCGGCCTCAGCTTCTGAAATTGTTGCGGGCGCATTGCAAGACCACAAACGTGCTGCAGTTTTAGGTACACAAAGTTTTGGCAAAGGCTCTGTGCAAACCATTATGCCAATGAATAACGGCGCAGCAATCAAGCTTACCACTGCGCGTTATTTCACACCAAAAGGTCGCTCAATCCAAGCTAAAGGCATCGTTCCAGACTACATTGTAGAAGATGGCACAGATCAGTCTAACAACATTCATGAGGCTGATTTAACACGTCACTTATCTAACCCTAAGGATGCAACTGAAAATACGCCGGCAAAACCTGCCAGTGAAATTAACGGTGCTGAAATTAACGGTGCTAAAGATGCCGCCAAAGAAAAATTGAATGAGAAAAAATTTGCCGAGCCAAAAGCGCCCATTGAACCAGCAAGCAAAGATGATATTCAGTTCACGCAAGCGATGAACTTGCTCAAAGGGTTGCCTGTGGTTCAATCTGAAGCGCCTAAAGCTAAAACTGAAGCTGAAAAAACCAACTAGGCTTAAATTAGCGCCTAAAGCCGTCTTGATTTAAGGCGGCTTTTTTTATGGCTTAACGGCATCTCTATTTGTCCAACTTTCAGCCATTGAAATGATTGAACCGTTATAATCACGCTATGACTTTGTCCTTAAAAAAATTGATTGCAGAGGCTGATCGTTGCGTAGCTTGCGGCTTATGTCTTCCGCATTGTCCTACCTATAGAAAAACCGGCTCTGAAGCTGATTCCCCACGCGGCCGCATACAACTCATGCGTGCCGTAGCGCAAGACATTTTGCCAAACAATGACCGCTTTAAAGCGCATATTGATTTATGTTTAAGTTGCCGTAGCTGTGAATCGGTGTGCCCGAACAGTGTCAATTACGGCGCCATCATTGACACCGCACGCACCCTGTATATTCAGAAAAAAAATGTTTGGATGACAATTGCCAAGCCATTTATTCGCCATCGTTATTTAGCAAACTTGCTGGCTTGGCCACTTTGGCTGGCACAACGCTTAAAACTGAGCCGCTTACTACATCGCTTGCTACCAGCCGCGAAACACCTGCCGATTATAGGCAAGCCAATGGCCTGGAAGCCGTTTTACCCACCAACAACATTGCAAAAAGGTGCTGTGAGTTTATTTTTAGGCTGCGCCGGCAACGCGCTTGATAACCAAACACTCGCGGCCAGTATTTATGTATTAAATAAACTAGGGGTTGATGTACACGTGCCAACCCGCCAAACTTGCTGTGGTAGCATTGCACGGCAAGCTGGAGATGATGCGGAGGCTACTAAGTTAGTCGCCCGTAATGCAGAAAGCTTTGCAGAGAGTATGCCCATAGTTACCACGGCAAGCGGTTGTGGCGCAGGCCTAAAAGATTACTTGCCACAGCATCATGTACAAGACATTAGTGCATTTTTAATGTCGTGCGAATGGTCAGGCGCGCAGATTACGGGATTAAAAGAAAAAATTTACGTGCAAGACCCTTGTACTTTGCGCAATGTGCTACAAACCCCACAAGCCGTTTATGATTTACTTAAAAAAATTCCTGATGCCGACATTCAGGCATTACCTGGGAATAGCCAATGCTGCGGTGGTGCTGGCGCTTATGTCATCACACAGCAGGACATGGCAAATAATTTACGTAATGATAAATTAAACGCCATCAGGACGCATCATGTTGCCATCCTTGCCACCTCTAATATTGGTTGCAGCTTGCACATCGCCAAAGGCCTGAGTGAAGAAAATTTGGATGTTATTGTCATGCACCCGATACTTATTATTGCCAAACAAATGGGATTTGACGTGTGAATAGCCAGCTTTCACGCATGAATAATCTGCTTTAGCAGATATATTCTGCGGGGATGCCAAGCATTAGCAAGACTTACCAGCGTAGCTGGTCTAGTTGCGCTTATCAGTTTATTCTGACTGGTATAGCTGGCAT
>JAURWJ010000101.1 GCA_030655015.1 Methylotenera sp.
ACTTATAATATGCCCATTATTGTTTCTACGCACCCTCGTACAAAAAAGAGGTTGGATACAATGGAGTTGGGCAACCTCAATCCGCATATTCAGTTCCTTAAACCTTTTGGATTCTGCGATTACATCAAATTACAGATGGAAGCGCTGTGTGTGGTATCAGATAGCGGCACAATTTCTGAGGAAGGTTCACTACTCAATTTACCAGCCATTACTATCCGTAACGCACATGAGCGTCCAGAAGGGATGGATGTTGGTACGCTTATCATGAGTGGTCTCAAAAAAGAGCGTGTGTTAGATGCTGTGCGCGTTATCATTGCTCAACATGACAAAGCTAAACGTGTTATGCAACCAGTTCAGGATTACGAAGCAGGCGCGGTGTCTAAACAACTGCTCCGCGTGGTAATGAGTTATGTGGATTATGTGAATCGTACAGTGTGGTCTAAATCGACTTGAAGGTAGTCCATTCTTAATAACTGGTGTAAGTGGGTTTGTGGGTAAATCGCTATGTGCGGAGTTGTTTCAAAAAGGGCTGAAAGTACTTGCGACTACACGCTCTGAATGTACTATTTTTGCTCATTTTGAGCAATTGGCAGTCGGATTAATAAATGATGCAACAAGTTGGTCATCTGCGCTACTTGATATAGATTGTATTATCTTAGCTGTTATTAAGTACCAATATAATATGTAGCCATTTATTATTAGGTGGGCATTCTGTAGTTAGTTGATGGTAATAAAACAATACGAAGGTACTAAAATAGTATGAGTAAATCTGAAATGGCAGCATCCGTGACACGTGAAGATCAGTTCGATGATGAATTGAGCTTACTTGATTTAGTAGCGTTTGTTCGTCGTAATTTTAGTATTTTGCTAGCAACTACACTTATTGGTGGTGTTTTAGGCGGAGTAATCGCATTCAGTGTATCTCCACAATGGGAAGCGAGCGCATTGGTTCGCGTTGGGCAGTTAGGGAATGTTGGTAACATTGGTAATGTTGGTAATGTTGGTAATGTTGGGAGTCCCATAGAGCTGCCTTTGCAATTAGTGGATCGAATTAAAAGCAAGTCTTTTCAAAATGATGTTTTGAAAAGACTTGGACTGGCGAATGGCGATGATGACGCTACGGCTAAGTTGTTTCGTGAAACACTTAAAGTTAAATTAGAAAAGTCTGAGTTATTACGCTTGGCTTTGAGAGGAGCGTCTGCAGATGCAGTTAAATCGCATCTGAGTGCCGTTGTAAATGAGCTGAAAGAGATGCATGGCAGAATGTCGGCGCCGACTATTAATCGTTTGCAGCAGGAGTTGGCGACGATAGAGTTAGAGTTGAAACGTGCCAGCTTAGAATCTGAGCGATTGAGGAAGTCGTTAGATGGGGCAGGGTTAACAAGTGAAAAAATATTATCGCAAGCCGCATTGGTGGGTAATTTGCTTCTTGCACGTGAAGGCGAGTTACATGCTTTTCGTGAACGTAAACGTGCAATTGAAGAACAGCTTAGCTTGGAACGTACTTTTCCTACAGATGTTCTAGGGCGGATAGAGGTTTCATCAGAGCCTGTTTTCCCTAAAAAATCTCTCTTTATAGTTGTTGGGTTGTTTATTGGTTTATTTTTAGGCGTTTTTGTTACAGTAATTAGGGCTGCTGTTGTAAAAGAGCGCGTCAGTCAAGTGCACCATCCAACTAGCAACTGGCGAAAATGGTTTTTTTGTCGTAATTTTGCGTTATAAAAGTAAAGCTTGCTTTACTTTTATATGGCGAGTAGCTATAGTGTAAATTATGGATATTTTAACAATCGGTGCAATTATTAAGAAGGAAAGAACCGCATGCGGCCTTAGTCAAAGGGCTCTGGCTGAGGCTTCTCATGTTTCTAGGGTCACCATTGTGAATCTGGAAAGAGGTAATGTTGGTGATATAAGCGCGACTAAGCTCTCTGAAATTGCCGAGAATGTTTGCTTGCCAATGTTTTCAACTGGTAAGGCGATGGATTTTATAAAAGTAACACTTGCTAATATTAATACAAGTTACAAAAGATCCATGTCAGTGTCCGACTTTGAAATGTTTATGCTGAGCGGAAAGATTCAGCTAGGGCTTGAGGGGCAAGTCATGCATTTGATTGACGAAACGCCGACCTCTCTGATTGCAGGTGCGGTTAAGCAGCTGTCTGCAAAAAAGCGTATCAATGCTAAGCTGGTTTGGAAAAATCTGGCGCACGTTGCTGCTGAAATCAAGTCGCCTAACAAGTTTTGGAGTGCAGTTGGCTAAGTTTGAACTGAGTTTTCCAGAAGGCCCATGGAAAGTTCTTCTTGAGAAGGCGTATAGTCTTTTTGATGCGATTGTTGATGATGGTTTCACGCCACCACTCTGGAGTTTGGGCGGTGGCACGGTGCTCATGTTTCATTATGCACACCGTAGAAGCAAGGATATCGATATTTTTATCCCCGACCCGCAGTTTTTAGGATATATCAATCCTCGTATTGGTGGCCGCGGAGAGGATATTACGTCTGAATATAAGGACACTGCAGAATATGTGAAGCTGTTTCTGCCTGAGGGGGAAATTGATTTCGTTGCTTCATCTACCCTAACCAAAAATCCTTTTGAAGAGTATCAGGTACTTGGCAGAAATATCCTGCTGGAAACGCCAGTTGAAATCGTAGCAAAGAAAATGTGGCATCGTGGCGATAGAGCAACCGCACGTGATCTGCTGGATCTTGCGATGGTAATAGAGCATCACCATAGTGATATATTAGATCATGGTGGCGTATTCGTTAAGAATATCGAAGTGTTCACCAATCAATGTGAGTCAAGAAAATCTATCATGATGCCTGCGTTTGATGCAATTGAAAAAATAGACTTCAATATGAGCTTTGATGAATGTCTAGAAAGAGTCAATGCACTTAAGATCAAACTGCTCAAAATTTCATCGCAGCGATAGCTGGCAAGTGAATGTTCATTTAGTCTTGGATAATTTATTGTGAAAATTTTAGCGGCTGGTGCAAATGGTTTTGTAGGTAGAGCGCTTTGTGCTGATTTGATAAAGCGAGATTTAGCTGTAGTAGCAGCAGTACGTGAAAAGGCTAGCATTGGAAGTGGTACGCCTATTGTAATTTGGTAATATTAATGGTGCCACAAACTGGGCCGAAGCTTTATCTGGTGTAGATGTGGTGATTCACTTAGCTGCGCGCGTGCATGTGATGCATGAGGTTGAAGCGGATCCTTTGACCGAGTTTCGTAAAGTCAATGTGCTGGGCACGCTTAATTTGGCTAGGCAGGCAGTTAAGGCGGGTGTTAAACGGTTTATTTTTGTAAGCTCTATAAAAGTTAATGGTGAGCAGACACAGTTCGGTCAGCCTTTTACAGCATTAGATACCCCTAATCCACAAGATGCTTATGGACTATCAAAATATGAGGCAGAGCAGGCTTTATTAGCATTAGCTAAAGAAACTGGGTTGGAAGTAGTGATTATTAGACCACCGTTGATTTATGGCGCTGGTGTGAAAGCTAATTTTGCAAGCATGATGCGCACAGTTAAACGTGGTATACCATTACCTTTAGGCGCTATTTATAACAAACGTAGCTTTGTTTATGTCGGTAATTTAGTGAGTTTAATCATTAAGTGTATTGATCACCCCAAAGCCGCTAACCAAGTGTTTCTAGTTTCAGATGGGCACGATCTTTCTACTACGGAGTTGTTGCAAGCATGTGCTGTTGCTTTAGGTGTAAAGTCTAAATTATTATCAGTACCACAAAAAATGATTGAAGTTGGCGCAGCTTTGGTTGGTAAAAAAGCGGTTGCGCAAAGGCTGTGTGGTAATTTGCAGGTAGATATTACTAAAGCGCGTACATTACTTGGCTGGGAGCCGCCAATATCGGTTGTGGAAGGTTTGAGGCGACCGCACTTGGATTGATTTAAGGTGAATAAGTGATGAAGCGTTCATTTGATTTGTATTGAGTTTTATTTTTGACGGTGTCGCAGATGTCTTACTATTTAAATTTGGCTTTATCAAGTGTGAATTGAGTGATAGGAAAAATAAACAAGGGTATAATAAAATTCTAGTTAACCATAATTTGGAGTTTATATGCAATCAGTTGCTATTTTTGAGGCAAAAGCAAAATTATCAGAACTTGTTAAGTCTAGACATGTGGTTGAAATTACCGTGCATAAAAAGCCAGTGGCAAGGATTTACCCAGTGTTTGAAGAGAGTGAGGCATTTATGGCTGAGCTAAAAAGGCAGTGTATTATTTCTGAAAATATCACTGAAGATGACGGGTTGGAAGCACTCCAAGATTGGAGCGACTAATGCACCGTGGTGAAATATGGACTGCTGCTGGGCGAGAAAAGTTTAGCAACAAGCCTGCCCCTGTTTTGATTGTACAGAGAGATATTTCAATACCTGCACACCAAAGCATTATTGTTTGTCGTATTACATCAAATATTGCAGTGTTGCCATTTATGCGCTTGCGTTTACAATCTGGCGACAGCAACGGCTTGTTGCTTGATAGTGACGTGATGGCAGATAAAGTTCTTACGCTTAGAAAGTCTGATTTAGCGCAAAAATTAGGTAATATTAGCGAAGATGAGTTAGAGCGTTTGGATGAATTATTGCTTTTTTGGATAGGTTTATAATTTACATCTGCACAGTTTATGGCAATGGGTCGTAATATAATATTGGCACATTAAGCAATGCTGGAAATTGTCGGATCAATAGATGATATGAAACGGATTGGACAGCAGCATTGCGCGAAGGCTGGCTAGTGAAACAAGCACTATTGCAGCTATTATTTTAGCGCTTATCGTATTGCAGCAGCTTTATAAACTGAGTTACGTTCTCGCTTACCTACGGCAATTACTAACACGATGAGTTCATGGTCTTTAACTTGATAAACAAGCCTGCAGCCAATGCTTTTAAATTTTATTTTATAACGATCTTCATGCCCATGCAATTTGGCTGATTGAACTCGCGGCATTTCTAGACGTTCTTCAAGCTTTTTTTTGAATTGCGCCTGTATGTTACGATCTAACTTTTCCCATTCTTTAAGCGACACTTCTAAAAAGGCTAATTCATAGGTCATTTAAATTGACTTTAATTATTTTTTCATTCGCACGTGCGTCTGCTAAAGCGTTTAATTCTAAATCTTCAATTTTATCCATCAGGGCTTCATACGCTCTTGCTGGCACACAATAAAAAACGGGCTCATTTCGATTAAGAATCGCTATGGCAAAACCATCGCCTGCAGCGACTGTTCCCATTGGATTTCTCTTTAGTTCAGAAACGCTGGCGGTCATTTCAGTTAAGACTAAACTAGACATGGCTGCTCCTTTGTTAGTTGTATGTTTTTTTAAGAGTGCTAATTATAGCGCCTTTAAAAGTTCTTTTAAGTGCAGAGTAAAGGTAAGCTTGAAGTTTTTTTATTGCACGTACATTGGGTGCGTCTTTGTGACTAAATATAGGTGTGAGGTATTCACTAAAGCCATCTTAGACGAGTTGCGTGCGTCCGATATTTGCGGCGGTGTGCAAAGACTTTGAGGCGGTGCAAACACCAATTGGCCTGAATACATGATGAGAAACCATAGAGAGAAAACTCCAGTTTTTCAAAAAACTCATATTCAAGTCGGTGACACCCCTAAACATACTATTTTTTATTTTAGATCAATCTGTTATATACTTGTTTTGTGAAAATTGCCAGACACTACTGATTGCCATTTTAAAAATAAAAAAATTGATCGCAGATACTAATGACTTTGTTGGGCAAACACTTTGTGCTGTATGCTTAAATGATTGCGTTTTGTTCACGGGCAAGTGTTCTCTTCAAGTTTGATAATTAGAAATGCCGAAGAATGGCGTTTTTGTTGTTACAATATCTCAATTATGAGTATTGGGAAGTGTCTTATGAAACCATCTGAAGCCCTCAACTCACACCGCGAAGCAATCCGCCAAGTGGTGGAATTGCACCGTGCTAGTAACGCGCGCGTGTTTGGCTCTGTTATTCATGGTGATGATACCGAGACCAGTGATCTTGACCTTTTAATTGACCCCACACAGGAGACTACGTTGCTGGACATTGGGGCTATTCGCTATAAGCTTAATAAGCTTCTTGGCGTACCAGTTGATGTGCTGACGCCGAAAGCGCTTCCTGAGTCTTTTCGTGCCCACGTGCTTGCAGAGGCCGTTTTAGTATGAGTCGCGATAAACAACGACTGCAAGACTACTTATCTCATATTATCCAAGCCATACAGCGTATTCAGCACTACACGGAAGACATTGATGGACTTGGCTTTCTACAAAACGAAATGGTGCAAGATGCTGTCATTCGCAACATTGAGATTATCGGTGAAGCGAGCAATAACATTCAAAAACACTTTACTGAATTTGCAGAATCGCACCCGCAGTTACCTTTGGCATTTGCTTATGAGATGCGTAACGCGGTGGCTCACGGTTATTTCAAAGTCGATTTTGAAATCGTTTGGAAAACCATCCAAAATGACTTACCTGAATTAGATCAACAAACCAAAGCTGTTCTACAGCAGTTGATCGGCTAGCCCACTTGCTTAAATCAGTAATGTGCCGCAACAATTTCCCAATGAGCAATATCATAGTTAGAGTAAGTTTTTAGCAATCATGAAAGGTTTAATTACGGGCGTAACTGGCTTCGTAAGCTAAAATTTTATGGTCGCAAAAGCCCGTATGCAGAACGAAGGTGAGACAGTGCTATGTGCAACTCGTTATGGGAATGTGATGGCATCGCGTGGTTCTGTTTCCATTATTTGCGTCACAACTCAAAGAGGGCAAGCCACTGACGGTGACAGACTCGAATATGACTCGCTTTTTTACGCGCTAACCGATAAATCTTACCTAGTGGTACAGCCATCCATTGACAATAAAACTAATAGCGCATACATTCCACATATAGCACATATATAAAGGATTAAGTCATGTCACAATTACATTTTTACGTGCCTGACGAAGTTGAAATACAAATTCGCATTAAAGCAAAACAGGCCAATTTACCTCTTTCTAAATATCTGGCAGATCTGGTTAAACGCGAAACAGGCGCACAAAACCAATGGCCAGCGGGTTATTTTGAGCTATTTGACGCTTGGCAAGGCGAGCCGCAGACAAGACCCGCTGAATTAGCGATGGAAACAAGGCAGAGCTTCAATTGATCCATTTGCTGGATACTAATGCCTGCATTCAATTATGGCAGCGCAAAAATCTGATTGCGCGCAGGCATTTCACACAACACCATCCCGCAGATATTGCACTATGCAGCGTAGTAAAAGCAGAGCTGTTATTTGGTGCGCTTCGCAGCGAACAAAAAGAAAGCAATCTGCAACTGTTACAAAAACTATTTGCGCCATTGCATAGCTTTGAATTTGACGATAACGCCGCCGAACATTACGCACAAATACGCGCAGACCTCACCGTTCAAGGTAATTTAATCGGCGCGAATGATTTAATGATAGCCGCTATAGCACGCGCCAATAAAGTGACACTTATTACCCACAACACTGGTGAGTTTAGTAGAGTGCAAGGCTTGCTCATTGAAGACTGGGAAGTTTAGATGGTTGTCCTTTCTAATTGAAAAATAAGGTTAGGATGGGGGTAGGGTAGCGAAAGGTGGCATTTTCACCCCCTCCCTAGCCCTCCCCCTACAAAGGGGGAGGGAATATGATGCCGCCGGGTTACGTGCCGAGATCGGACTCCCTAGCCCTCCCCTACAAAGGGAGAGGGAATATGGGCGGCTTGGCTGGTATGGCGTAGCTTGTTATTAAACAAGACCTTCTCGCTAAACACTTGAGACTGTGAGAAAATTCGGATATAAACTCCGAATTTTCATATATAATATTTTAATGATTTTACGAACACGTCATCTTGAGTTGCTAAAGCGACAGCTTGTCAATTTTCCTGTGGTTGCTATTTTGGGAGCACGGCAAGTTGGCAAAACCACGCTTGCAAGGCAGTTGGAGGATGGTTGGGATGGCCCTAAGCGCCATTTTGATCTAGAGGATCCTGATGATCAGGCGCGCCTTGCTGATCCAGCTTTTGTCCTGCGGGAGTTGAAGGGCTTAGTGGTGCTGGACGAGATTCAGCTTCGCCCGGATATTTTTCCATTGTTGCGAGTGTTAGCGGATAGACCTAATATGCCAGCTCGCTTCTTACTCCTTGGTAGTGCGGCTCCTGAATTATTGAAACATACCGCCGAGAGTCTGGCAGGTCGAGTTGTCTTTCACGAGTTGAGTGGGCTAGCGTTGGATGAAATTGCGCCATTTGCCACTGAACCTGATTGGCTGGATACACGTTGGCTGCGTGGAGGGTTTCCGCGTGCTTTGCTCGCGAACGATATACAGCTTAGCCGTGAGTGGCGTGAAGCGTTTATTCGCACATATCTTGAGCGCGATTTGCCGCAATTAGGCATTCATCTGCCAGCGCTGACACTGCGCCGCTTTTGGACCATGCTGGCGCATTACCACGGGCAAACTTGGAATGGAAGTGAGTTGGCTCGGGCTTTGGGTGTGAGTGACAAGACTGTGTCGCGCTATCTGGATATTCTGGAGGGGACATTCATGGCGTTTCGTTTGGCGCCTTGGCATGCAAACATCGGCAAGCGCGAAGTTAAAGCTCCTAAAGTCTATGTGGCGGATACTGGCTTGCTGCATAGCTTGCTGGGAATCGGCGAAAGAGATGCTTTGCTGGCGCACCCTAAATGTGGCGCTTCTTGGGAAGGTTTTGTTTTGCGAGAGATCATACGCCAGACTGGGGCAAAGCGCGATGAGGCATTTTTCTGGGGAGTACACGGTGGCGCAGAGCTGGATTTGCTAATCCTTCAGAATGGCCGTCGCTTGGGGTTTGAAATAAAATTAACAAAATCGCCACAGGTAACCGCGTCGATGCGTTCGGCAAAAACAGCTTTGGGGCTAGATCATTTGTATGTGATGTGCCACGGCGAGGGTGAGCTCTGGCCATTGACGGAGGGAGTGACTGCTGTTCCTGCGGCTTGTATGGCTTCGGAGCAGTGGCTCAAGCTATAGAATTGCTAGGTAATCTCCCCATTATTAACTGCAGTTAAAAGTAGAAACTAAGGCGCCAGGTATATAAATTGATCGTTTTATGAAAAGTTAAATAGTTTGCAGTCACTTAATTTTGCCTGTATATTTAATTATTGTTAATTTGGCAGGCAAAAAAATGAAGCAACTCTCAGATCAGCAAAGATTATTTTTAGTTGAGTCAGATCAGCTTTATCGTATTTTTAGAGAGATGGTTTGGCGCCAAAATGATTATCGCTATGGTATGCGTTGGAAAAACGTGAACGGCAACGATTATCTTGTACGTTTAACTAGCGCATCAGGGCATGGAAGGTCCTTAGGGGTAAGGTCTGAGAGCACTGAAGCTATCTACCAGAATTTTCAAGAAGGTAGAGCACTTGCTTTGGATAAATTTTCCGGGCTTAAAGATAAGCTTGCCATTCAAACACGCTTGAATCGTGCCATGCGCTTAGGTCGATTGCCCACAGTGGTTGCTGAAATTTTATTAAAGCTTGACGAGGTTCAGGCATTGTCTGAGTTTAGGGTGGTGGGAACCCATGCGCTTTTTGCCTATGAGGCGATGGGGGCGGTTGAGTTTAAGATGGAGCTCTTGGCTTCAGGTGATGTTGATCTTTTATATGACATTCGCCAGCATATCTCGATAGTTGCAAAAAAGTTAGATGGTCATGGCTTATTGGGCTTACTTAAAAAAGTGGATAAAACATTTGAAGTGAAAGCGAGTGAGCGTTTTAGAGCTGTCAATAAAGATGGGTTTATGGTTGATTTTATTACTCAAGACAAAGGCATGTCTTATGTAAAGCCTGTGGCAATGTCTGCTGGAGATCTTGAGTTGGTTGAAGTGCCTAATTTAGAGTGGTTGGCAAATTCACCACGGGTTGAATCTATAGTAATTGCCTCAAGCGGATTACCTGTTCTAATGCCCGTGCCAGACCCGAGGGCGTTTTCCTTGCATAAGGCATGGCTATCTCAGCAAGCTGATCGAGAGCCTGTAAAAAAACAACGCGATTTTAACCAAGCGGTCATGGTGCTTAAATTACTACAAGAGTATTTACCAAACTTCCCAATTAAACCTGATGAGATGAGATACTTTCCAAAAGAAGTGGTGCAGTCATCTATTGCCAGCTTAACGCAAGGTTTAAGCGGGTTAGAAAACGCCTGATTGTAAACGGTCAGTTTGGAAGAGACCTGAGTCGCGCTCGCGGGGATGCGGGTCTGAGTCAGCAGGCTCTGGCCGAACGTATCGGCGTTAGCCGAGATCTGATCTTGCGTATGGAAAAAGGCGACAATGTTGGCATTCACCACATACTCGCCGCTTTGCAGGCGGTTGGGCGCAAGCTAAGTTTGGTAGAAGACGCGGCCGTAGTTGCTGGCAGTTTTGATGCATTCTATCAGGAGCGTTTTCGCAATTTGCTTGAAGCAGACATGCATGCAAATCAAGAGGAGGTGTTTAATGCGGGCATCGTTAAGCCTGTTGATGCTCCACGAATAAGGGTGGTTAATTGGAACTAAGCTGATTATTTGGTGACTTGTGAAAAATTAGGCCGCGAACCAAATCATCCATACTCAGGGCAGTTTAGATTGCGCTTAAAACCAGAGCTGCATGCAAGAGCAGCTATAGCAGCAGAAACTAAGGGAAAAAGTCTTAACACTTGGGTTTCAGAAGTAATAGAAAGAAGTATCGCCTCTGCCTAATAGAACGAGATGAAGCTGCTAGTCAGGTAATAATTATTTGGTTTGATAACTATCCCTGAGCACTACAGCGTTATTCGGTATATGCAGGACAAATATGTTTGTCGAATATGTGAAACATTTACTTTAGCTCGCGCCCCTAAGTCCATTATTCCTAATGGACAATCCGGGTTTATTGCCGAAGTTGTGGCGGCTTATGCGGATGAGCGGGTTTTTTCACAAAATGAGAATGGACAGTTCTGTTGGCGTTTTGATGTGCATCCAAATTTACGCACGATTCACCATGTGGCGGGTGGGGCGTTTTTTGTTACTGGTCACGCAATTCAAGCCCATATTTAGCTTTTGCAAATCAATTGCTTAAGCGCCTATAATAAACCATGTTTTACCTTAACCTTTTCAAGGCATTAAAAACGCATAACATTGATTACCTGTTAGTCGGTGGCTTAGCGATGAACTTGCATGGTGTGCCACGCATGACCATGGATGTGGATTTAGTGATTGCATTAGACTCTGGCAACATAGCCAAGTTAGCAGGTTTAGCAAAAGAACTTGGTCTTTACCCTAATGTGCCAGTTAAGCTGGAAGACCTTGCAGACGCCAATAAACGGGATGCATTATTGGCAGAAAAAAACTTGATTGCGCTATCGTTAATTAGCAACACGCCTGCCACACCAACTGTGGATATTGTGATTCATCATCCGCTTGATTTTCAAAAGGCATTTGCCAGGGCTGTGCAACGAGACATCTCTGGCACTCCCGTCATGTTGGCTTGCATCGAAGATATGATTGCGCTGAAAAAAGCCGCAGGGCGTGCGCAGGATTTGTCGGACATTACACATTTGGAGCGCTTTTTACGTGACACAAACTAACAATCAACCTACAACTGAACCTAATGGTTTCAGCTATTACGTTAGTGATGAGCAACTTGCGGCATTTGCCAGGTTATCAATGATAGAGCGCTTGCAGTGGGTGGATGATGCCAGACTTTTTACGTTAATGACGCAAACGCCTGAGACTAAAGCGCGGCATGAGTTTTTACGTAAAGGTGTGCAACGTTAAATATTTAGTAATGCAACAATAAAATTTTAAAAAGATTACTCGGTTAAACACTATGCGGCGCATCTTAATTATATTTGTAATCATTGCGGGCCTCGGCGCTGTATTCTGGTGGTTTAATCGCCCGCAGCCCATTACTGTTGCGCTGGTTGAGGTTGAGCGTGGCAATGTGGAGTCCAGCGTGGCAAACACACGTGCAGGGAGCGTGGAGGCTTGTCAGCGTACGCGGCTGTCGCCGATTAGCGGTGGGCGGATTGCGTACCTTGGCGTTAAAAAAGGCGATCACGTTAAAAAAGGGCAGGTGTTGCTGCGGTTATGGAACGATGACCAGCAAGCGCAAAGTCATTTAGCGCAAACGCAGGTGGCAAGCAGCCAGAAGCGCATTGCTGAAGTATGCGCCATGGCCGATAACGCTGAACGTGAGGCTGGGCGCATGGCCAAGTTACGTGCAAAAGGTTTTATTTCAGAAGGTGGCGAGGAAAAAGCGCGTTACGAGGCGCAATCGCGCCGTGCCGCCTGCGAGGCTTCACGTGCAGATGTTGTCCAAGCGCAGGCACGCGTAAAAGTGACAAAAGTGGAGCAGGACCGTACCGTATTGGTTGCGCCATTTGATGGTATTGTGGCGGATATTGTCGGTGAACTTGGTGAGTACACTACGCCATCACCCCCAGGTGTAGCCACGCCGCCAGCTATTGATCTGATTGATGATACTTGCCTGTATATCGAGGCGCCAATGGATGAGGTGGATGCGCCAAAAATACAGGTGGGTCAATCGGCACGGGTTTCTTTGGATGCGTTGCCAGGCAAGGTTTTGCCGGGGCACGTAAAACGTGTTGCGCCTTATGTGGTGGCGGTAGAAAAACAGGCGCGTACCGTTGATGTTGAAGTGTTGCTAGATAACGCCGACGACAACAAGCAGCTATTGGTGGGTTACAGTGCAGATGTGGAGATTGTGCTGGATAGCCACGCCAACGTGTTGCGCGTGGCAACTTCAACCTTAATTGAGGGCAACAAGGTGTTGCTTTATCTGCCTGAGAGAAGAACGCTGGAATTACGCGCGGTTAAAACCGGCATTACCAACTGGGAATATACCGAGATCATAGATGGCCTGAAACAGGGCGATCGCATTGTAGCCTCGCTGGAGCGTGAAGGTGTTAAAGCGGGCGCTCGTGTCACCCCCGAAACCAATTCTGCTGCAAGCAAGACGAAGTAACACAATATGTCACAAGCTGACGAACGCCTTGTAGTGTTGAACGGAATAGAGCGTACTTTTTATCTTGGTGACAGCCAAGTGCATGCTCTGCGCGATGTTGATTTAACTATCACACGCGGCGAGTATATTGCAGTGATGGGGCCATCCGGCTCAGGTAAATCCACGCTATTAAATTTAATCGGGTTGCTGGATCGCCCAGATGCTGGTACTTATCATCTGGAAGGCCGGGATGTCACCACGCTAAATCCAGATGAGCTTGCCAAGGTGCGGAGCGAGCGCATCGGTTTTATCTTCCAGAGTTTTCATCTGGTTCCACGTCTTACCGCAGCCGCTAATATAGAACTGCCGCTTACCTTGGCAGGGATTTCATCAAACGAACGCACTAAACGCGTAGCACAGGCACTTAACGAATATGGTTTGGCGGACCGTGCGCATCATCTCCCTAATCAGCTTTCTGGCGGGCAGCGCCAGCGTGTTGCCATTGCCCGCGCCACCATTCTACGCCCTGCAGTACTGTTGGCTGATGAGCCGACTGGTAATCTTGACCGCGCCACAGGAGAAGAAGTGGTGCGACTATTAGAGGCGCTGAATGCGCAGGGCATGACGCTGATTGTAGTGACACATGATCAGGCGTTGGGTGCGCGTGCACGACGGCAGCTAAAAATGGAGGACGGCAGTATTGTCGGTGACACCAACGTCATGGTCAGTATGGCTGCAGGCGTTGTAACTTAACCGCGAAGGTTTACTTTGAAGACCCTTGATATACTTCGCTATGCTCGTGATGCCGTCACCGGAACGCCATTGCGCACGGGTTTGCTGTTGTTGGCGATGTCGATTGGTGTAGCCGCCATTGTAATTTTAACTGCGCTGGGTGACGGTGCGCGTCGTTACGTGGTGGGTCAGTTTTCTGCGATTGGTACCAATCTGGTGATTGTGCTTCCTGGACGTTCAGAAACACGCGGCTTTAACCCGATCAACCTTGTGACCAGTACGCCGAGAGATTTAACCACCAACGATGCCGTGGCCTTGCTTAGGCTGCCGGGCGTGCAGCGGATATCACCGCTTGTGGTAGGCACAACCGAAATCAACGCGGCAGGAAAGTTGCGCGAAGCGATGATGATCGGTACCAATGACGATTTCATCAAGGTGCGCCAGATGAAGCTGTCACTGGGGCGGTTTTTATCTAAAGATGATCTGGGTCGAGGTTCAGCAGAAGTGGTTTTGGGTGCGCTGATCCGTGAGGAAATTTTTGGCGCAGAAAATCCACTTGGCAAAACCGTACGTGTTGGCGATAGGCGGTTGCGAGTAGTGGGAGTGCTGAGCGAAGGCGGGCAGGGGATGGGGATGACAACGGATGAGTTATTGATTGTGCCTGTTGCCACCGCGCAAGCGATGCTGAATACTAATACTTTGTTTCGTATTTTGGTGGAGGTGCGTAGTCGAGAACAAATCAGCGAGGTTAAAGCGAGCGTTTTAAAAATGATTACCCAACGTCATGAGGGTGAAGAAGATGTTACGGTGATTACGCAAGATGCAATACTTGAGACTTTTGACAAAATACTGGGGGTGTTGACGCTCGGCGTTTCAGGAATTGCTGCAATCAGTCTGGCCGTAGCTGGTATTCTGGTGATGAATGTTATGCTGGTTTCGGTTACCCAGCGTACTGCTGAAATCGGCTTGTTAAAAGCCTTGGGCGCCACCGCTGCAACTGTGCGTCAGCTATTTATGGTGGAAGCGCTGTTGCTATCGCTTGCGGGTGGGCTGTTAGGCACGGGCTTAGGTTATATTGGTGCGGCTGTTATGCGACAACTTTACCCTGTCTTCCCGGCCTATCCGCCACTTTGGGCCGTACTGGCCGGCTTGGGCACAGCGTTAGCTTCCGGCTTGATATTCGGGGTCATGCCAGCAAAGCGCGCGGCACAGCTAGATCCGTTGCAGGCACTGACTAAGAGATAACCATGCTTTTTATTGATTCATTCCGTTTCGCGCTACAGGCCATTACCTCGCACCGCCTGCGTAGCTTTTTAACCCTACTTGGTATCGCTGTCGGCATTGCATCGGTGATTTTGCTCACATCCATCGGTGAAGGCGTGCATCGTTTTGTGCTGGAGGAATTCACACAGTTTGGTACCAATATCATTGGCGTTTCCCCCGGTAAAGTAAAAACGGGCGGTCAGCCGCCCTCGGGCATTCCGACCACGGCACGGCTTTTGACGCTGGAAGATGCCGAATCGCTCAAACAATTGCCGCATGTTACCGGTTCATCGCCCTCGGTATGGGGGAACTCTGAAGTGGAAGCTAATGGTCGGTTGCGACGCACTTTAGTTTATGGCGTTGATGCTGACTTCCTACAGATTTTTAGCGCTAAAATACAAATCGGCAGTTCCCTTCCACGTGAAGGTGCCGGAAGTTCGCGTGCGTTTGTAGTGCTTGGTTCCAAGCTGCGCAACGAGTTATTTGGCACAGCCAACCCACTCGGCGCGAGGGTGCGAATTGGCGGTCTGCATTTTCGCGTGATTGGTGTTGTAGAACCCAAAGGTCAATTCTTGGGTATAGATTTAGACGATACGGCTTATATTCCCGCAGTTAGGGCGCAGGAGTTGTATAACCGTGAAGGCTTGATGGAGATTCATGTGCTGTATGAGGAGGGTGCGTCATCAGCTGTTGTTGCTAAAGCCGTAAGGGAGCGGTTGACGCTACGTCACGGCAGTGAGGACTTTACCATCGTTACGCAAGAGGATATGTTGAAGACGCTTTCCAACATTCTCGATATTCTGACCATGGCGGTAGGTGCACTGGGCGGAATTTCACTTCTGGTTGGTGGGGTAGGTATTGTGACTATCATGACAATTTCCGTGACTGAGCGCACCGGTGAAATAGGCCTGTTGGTAGCGCTAGGGGCACGCCGCAGCACTATTTTAGGATTGTTTTTGAGTGAGTCCATCATGCTTGCGGCACTGGGCGGAGTGTTAGGCTTGCTGCTAGGAGTGGGCTTGGCGCAGTTGGTCAGATTGCTGATGCCCACATTTCCTGTGCATACGCCATGGAGCTTTGCCGTTGGCGCACTAATAATGTCCGCAATGATCGGACTGCTGGCAGGTGTGTTGCCTGCAAGGAGTGCTGCGAGGTTAGATCCGATTGAGGCATTGCGTGCAGAATAAGTTATCATAACCCCATGCGTAAACATAAAAAACATCATTCCAAAAAAATCGGCATGCCACCTGGGTCTCTGGTGCATATAGGTGAAATTAAGCTTGAAAAACCAATCATCAGCTTGATTGAGTATGATGCTGCCGATATGAGTGAGCGCGTGCTGACCAGCGTTGAGTTGGCATCATTCAGGCTCGAAAATTATAAAAACGCGAATAAGAAAGTCTGGCTGAATATTCACGGGGTGAATGATGCAGCACTCATTAAGTTAGTGGGAGATCTGTTCCATTTACACCCATTGGTGCAGGAAGATATTCTCAATACCGAGCAACGCCCCAAGCTTGATGAGTTTGACGATTACCTGTTTATTGAAACGCGTAGTTTTAATTACGAAAAAGACACCATGTCTGTGGCTTCAGAGCAAATTAGCATGGTACTCGGGCGCGATTTTCTGTTGACGTTTCAAGAGCGTTCAACCGGTATTTTTGAGCCAGTGCGTCAACGTTTACGCGGGATGCATGCGCACATTTGTGAGTTAGGGCTTGATTATTTAGCTTATTCACTATTGGATAGTGTGGTCGATCAATACTTCAAGGTGCTTGAAGAAGTAGGTGATGAAAGCGAAGCACTTGAAGAAGTGCTTTTACGCAAGCCAACCAATACTGAACTGCATAGCATTCATCAGCTAAAACACGTGAGTATAGAGTTGCGTCGCGCCGTATGGCCACTGCGTGAGGTAATTAACAGCTTGATGCGTAATGAAAATAACTTTTTTACCCCAGCCACTACGCCGTATTTGCGCGATATTTATGATCATACGGTCAATTTTATTGAGTCACTGGAATCAATCCGCGACAGTTTAAGTAGCATGATGGATATTTACATGGCGAGTGTGAGTAACCGCGTAAACCTGGAAGTACGTGCATTGACGGTGGTTGCGATGCTGTTTATGCCAGCGACGTTAATTGCGGGTATTTTTGGCATGAACTTCCATGAAATGCCTTGGCTAGCAGACAAAGACGGTTTTTGGTGGGCTATGGGCTTGATGGTTGGAATTGCACTGCTGATGATTATGATTTTTTGGCGCAGGCAATGGTTGACGAGTAAGACTTGATCCTCGGAAGCTCCGTTTTTCAAATCGATTTTTTCTACGTTAAGCTTGCTCTGTGGTAGTAAATTCCGTGACGACTAAGCATCAGGCGTGATGCTGGTTTTGCAGTCATTTTGTGCCACTTAAATGTGCCACCTCAAAAATGATGCGATGCAACTTATTGCTTAAGAACAATTGTTAGTTATATGGTGCGACGGAGGGCTTCGAATATCGACTTGCAAGCCTTGTATTTACTAACTTTAAATAATTTTAATGTTAAGTTTATACCTATTTTTATACCTATTTTTCCTTGCTTGCCCCGTTTATCGTTTCAATCACAATCACTAAAAAGTGTCGTGTTATGTCCTGTTTTGTCACATTGATTTATTTATTTATTAAATTTATTATCTCGCGTGTGCGTGCGTAATGGTGCAAAAACTATTCTCTTTAGGGACTAAAGAAACTACCTACCCTTTTTACTGAGTCAGAAAATTACCCTTTTACGAGTCCGAATATTATTTTAATCGTTTAGTAAATGTTAGGTTTTATTAGGTTCTTACCTTGCTGTAATCTTGCGGTTATATCTTAGTACAATCTTATGGTTTCACCCTCTAAATCTCTCTACTTTAGAGAATAGTCACTTGATTTTATTGATTGTTTTTCATCTAAAAATAAGCAAGTAAACACCCATAGTAACGCATGGATAACTTATTGTATTTAATAGTTATTTTATAACTGACCTATACCATTTGATTCAACGCATAACCCATTAAATTATAAAGTCAATTTATAGATTGAATTACGCAACTGCATTGTTAATATAGTTCGCTAATCTTAGATTGATTAAACATTGTAGAAAAAGAAACGCTATACACAGGATAGCGTTTGTTAATTTAAGCCTCTAAATGCTATATAGCGTTTGAATTACCGCCTTTGCCTTTCGAGGTCATTATTTGCACGAATGATTTAGTTTTACCCTGTGTGGCTAGTGGCATTTGTATTGATAACATTTGCGCGTATGGTAATGGGTCGTTATGAATTGCATCGCGAAAGCAAGCCCAAACACTTGACTGCATTGCTGCATCGTTCTTTAAACGCGTTAAAACTTGCTTTTCAAGGGTTTGCTTATCTGCATTATTTAAACGCGCCCTATCACTTCTACTCAAGCCGTAATGCCTTGCCACTTCAGCATGAAACTTGTTTATTAAACGCATTAAATTACCTTTGTCGCCCATTAACTTACGCCCTTGCATCTTGCCATCAATTAACGGCAATATTACGGCATGGCAATGCGGTGCGCTTTCGTCTAGGTGTACGTCAAACGATAACATCTCACATTCAAAGGTTTGTATTACCCAGCCGTAACAGTCCGTAAAAAACGGCTTAGTATCTTGCCTGTGACGGTCAATAGGCAAGCTAATTACAATCTCAATTGCCATTACGCCATTCTTACGGGGCGTTTCAATGCCAGCTTTTAGCATTTGCATTTTGGCTTGCAAGGCTATTGCTTCAGGTGAGTTATCACTAGCAATCGAATAGTTTAATGATGTTCTAGTCGCGTCAATATTTGCACCTACACCTCGTTCACTTTGCAATGTGCGCTTATTGTGTTTCATTGCCACTAAAACACCATTTTTACTTTTGATTGTACCTAGTCGTAATAAGTGACTAGATGCCATCGTTTAACTACCCTGCCACTGACTAAAAAACATAATCACGCCCGCTAGTTCGCTTTCCGTCATATAGGCTAAATCATGTGCAATTGCATGATTGTTAAACTTCAAACAAAGCCCATAGGCACGATTAAATAACATGGTGTAGGTCATTACATCACCTCACTAACATTATCGGGCTCTACAGGCTCTTTTTGCGTTAGCACATAACGAGCCACGCCCTTGTGATTTATGCCGTATTCACTAGTCCACGTATCATTAAGCCTAACAATCTGATAGCCATCTTTTTTAAGCTGCAATATCCTAGCAGCGGGTGACATTACATCTAAATGCTCACGGGCTTGTGTAGTGGTAATGCTGCCTTTTTCAAATAGCCAATCTAATATTTTCAAGCATTGATTAGTCGCACTATTGTCTTTAAAATTACGTTTAGCTGTTTTGGTTTTCGGGGTGGTCGCGTCAACGGCTGCCCCTTTCATTTTGGGGTTCTCATTGTTAGCCATGATTACACCGCCTTTGCTGCTAATGCAGCGCGAACGAGTCCAACATTCCATGCTGTTGTGCGCTCGGTTAGCTTGCTGGGTTTGGGTATAGTAAGATTTTTAACGCCTCGCCATATTGACGCACTAGAAACACCGTATAAGCCTTTCATTACAGGCAATCGGATATAAGCACTATCGGGTAGTTGGTCGAAGTTTGCGAGGGCTTCGGGGATTGGTTTAGTTAGCTCTGATTTGAGTTGATGCATTTTAAATCACTCCATTTAAGACAACGTCATGTCGTCAATGGATAGTCATTTTATGCACTAAAAAACTTTATAAAAGGCACGTAAATAATGATTTATTTTACGGAAAAAATCAGTCGGCATTTCGTTCCGCTATTTCATGCGCAGCAAGAGCTGCCAGTTTGTTAAGGTGACTTTCAGTTAACGTTTCATACGCAAGTTTTTGTGTGGTTTTTCTTACCACCTCCTCACCGCCTTCACCTCTAGGAAAAATTGCATCTGCCATTACTCGGTTTGGAATTTTTAGACCTTCAACTTCTGCCCATAAGCTCAAATCCAAATATGGTAGTACTCCAAATTTAGCCCAGCCATCAAAATCTGGTCGCAACTTGTTATCAATAGATATGCCAGCTTGCTTCAGCGGACTTCGCATTTCACGTAAAAATAGTTTAAATTGTTCAATTAATACACTATCTGGCAGACTAATGTCGACAGTTAAATTAATGTCTAAACTTTGGTTACTTTTAATAAAATCAATCGGTTCATCTATCCAATCTTTACAAGTGTATTTCAAGGGTACATATGGCTCTTTAAATAAATCACCACTAAAAATTTGAGCGAAAAAATTTCGTGCATAAGTGCGCTTTTCATCTTCAATATTACCTTCAGCAAGATAATGCTCACGAACAGTTGTCATGTGTACACCAAGCGAGTATCGCGGACTCCCACTTTTCAGTTCTTCCAAACTTCCCCCTGCAAGCAATACATTTACCAATAGGTTACTTTTTACATCAATGATAGGTGTTGCTCTTAATGCTTCCAAAACCTCCAATGTTTGCAATGATGAAGGTGAGCCATCGTGAATATCTCTATCAACGTATAGTTTTAAGTTACGTCTTGCCGATAGTTGCTCATACCATCCTGTCGCGTCGAGTATTTTTGCTACATCATATTTTCCGAGTTTGAACCAAGAGGGTAGCTCTTTGATGTGCTTAATAGTTTTTATTGGCAAAACACGACCCCTTACGCCCCTAATTAAGAAGCCACACCATTCGCTAAGGGTTGCGAGGTTCGCCCCGTCGGGCTAGGTGTGGCTAAACTGTTACGCTTGTTTAAATGGCAATACCTTTGCACCGTCTCTAGCAATATCTAATTGGTCACTCCACCATTGGGCTATCTGCTTACGCTCGTTGTCGTAGGTGGCTTGGTTATAAATGGCACTAATGGCGTTTTTATCTTTGTGCTGTAAAAATGAGTCTATCGCTTCTTTTCTAAACAATCCACTCTCATTAGCTTGCGTACTAAAAAAGTGTCGGCAACCATGTGGCACGATATGGTAATCATCAAATACCGCATCGTAAGCATTGCTAATTGCTTTATCAGAAACAGGCTTGCTAGTGAGCCTGCCTGTAAATAAATACTCGCTATGCCCTGTATATACCTTTAGCTGTTTTAACGCGACTAAGGCTTGTTTTGATAGCATTATGGTGTGAGGCTTGGTCATGTGCTTACGTGTTTTGGATCGTTCTAATGGCAATGTCCAAATTGCGTTATCTAAATCAAATTCAGCCCATTTAGCGCAACGTAGCTCACTTGGTCGTTGTGCAAAACTTAATTGTAAATAAACGCATGATGCCACCTCAAAGCTGCCAGCATATTCAACTAGGTTGCGTAATAGCTTGCCAGCGTCTGCCATTGACTCTAAGTGAGGGAATTTACCACCAACGTGTTTAATTAGCCTTTCGTCTTTTAGTGGAATTGGGTTTTCTGATATGAGTTTGTCACTCAAGGCAAAATCAAACACGTTTTTAATCCAACCTCGTGTTTTTTCCATAAACTCTAACGCACCGCGTTTTTGCATAATCAATAAACATTTACGCACTAGCTGATTATCAATCTCACCAATGGGGTGTTTACCAATCACGCCATAAACATTAGCGTTAAAAGTTTGTTTTATTTTTAGGTGTGTTGTTGGTGCGAGTGTGCGCTCTTTAATTGCCAGCCAATCCTCTGCAACTTTCTGAAAGGTGTTATCAGCATCTTTAGCATTTTGTTGTTTTACTAGCTTTGCCTCAAGCACAGGGTCTTTATGCTCAACCTTTACTTGTTTCAACTTTTGGCGTGCTAGTTCTCGCGCCTCACTTAATGTCAATTGAGGATAAACACCTAATTGCATAAGTTTACGTTTGCCGTGTAGTGTAGTTCTTAGCTGAAAGTATTTACTACCATTTTCATGAAGAAGAAGAAACAACCCTCTACCGTCTCTAAGAGGGTTTGGCTTATCACCATACTTAGCCGCTTTGATTGTAAGGTCGTCTAGTAAGTCAGCGTTTAACTTTGCCATAAAAGGTATAAAAGTTTATTAAGATAAGCCTTTATACCTTCTTTTATACCAAATGCAAAGAGACATTATGAAACGACAAAACACGCTATGAGGCGTGTAATGTTGGTTAAATCATTGTATTTATTGGGATTTGATACGATTTGATACGAAGAAAAACTATTACTTGGTGCCGACGGAGAGACTCGAACTCTCACGACTTTCGTCACTACCCCCTCAAGATAGCGTGTCTACCAATTCCACCACGACGGCATTTGTTGAGTAAAAACTCAATCACAATTGATTATTTTGGCACAACCTCTGCCGCTGGCGTTTCTGTTTTTGCTGAGTCAACAGCGGTTTCACTAGCTTGAGTAGCGTGCGCTTTTACCACGCTACCGCCACCCGCTTTATCACTTGCCATGTAAGCGAGCGTTAAGCTTGTGGTAAAGAAAATTAAAACAAAAAACGCCGTAGCGTGGCTCATAAAATTTGATGAGCCAGACACCCCAAACAGGCTGCCAGATGCGCCACTACCAAATGACGCGCCCATGTCAGCACCTTTGCCATGCTGCAAAAGCACCAGACCAATCACACCGAGCGCAGCCAACACATGAATTACTAATACTAATTTTTCCATTTTTAACCTTTTACGCTTAACTTTTACAGCTAGCTTCACACTTCACTTAAATTTTTTGACTTATTTTTAGCACTGTTAAGTCTTAATGCTATTAGTCTTATGCTGTTGCAACCTAATTTAGCAGCGACTTTTAAGTTGCTGCACGGCAGATTCCTTCAAATTCACTCGCACTTAGCGAGCACTTGCCGATTAACCCGCCATCAATATCTTGCATAACGAATAATTGTACCGCATTTTGAGGGTTTACGCTCCCCCCATAGAGGATTTTCAAGCTTGCTGCCGCTTCTTTATCTGCACCGGCTATTCTGCCACGAATAAACTCATGCATACTTTGCGCTTGTGCGGCACTTGCTGCCAAGCCTGAGCCAATCGCCCAAATCGGCTCGTAAGACACTACGGTATTGGCGAAAATAGCCGCGCCATACATGTTAATCACTGTGTCAATTTGTTTAGCTACGACCATTTCCATCACGCCTGCTTCACGCTCAATCAGTGTTTCACCCACGCACAAAATTGGTGTTAAGCCATGAGTTTTGGCCTGCATAAATTTGGTCGCAATATTTTCATCTGACTCACAATACGCGGTTGCACGTTCAGAGTGCCCGATAATCACGTAAGTTGTGCCAAAATCCTTTAGCATACTGGCGCTTACCTCTCCGGTAAAAGCACCCACAGGGTCTTTGCTCAAGTTTTGTGCACCCCATGCAATAGTGGTATTTTGTAAAATAGATTGCGCCTGCGCTAGGTACGGGTAAGGCACGCAGACCACGACATCGGTGTTTTTTAATGGGGTGAGCTTTTGAATGTATGCCTCCAAAAGCAGTTGATTTGAAGCCAAGTTACCATGCATTTTCCAATTGGCTACTACTAATTTTCGCGGCATGTAAACCCTAAAATTTGTTATAAATTTGTTCGATGAGCTTTGTTTGTCAAAGCTTCTAAAACCAGCGCCATTCTAGCTTTTATGCGCTATTGCAGTCAATTCAAGACGTTAGCTTTACAGTGCAATTAGTTTGATTGATTGAGCCGATTGATAACATTGCGCACCTCTAATGCCACCTCGGAGGCAGTTACGCCAATGGGACCAATGCTTTTTTCCACCAACGCATCAGCTGCGGCGCCATGCACATAGACACCAAGTTTTGCCGCATCCAGCGCACTCAAACCCTGTGCGATTAAGCTGGCAATCACGCCGCTCAACACATCGCCAGTGCCGCCAGTTGCCAGCGCCGGGTTGCCCGTTGTGTTAATAAAGTGGCGGCCATCGTGATGTGCGCAAATAGTGCCCGCACCTTTCAGCACGCAGGTAGCATTAAACTTTTGTGATAGCTGCAGCGCACAGTCGATACGGTTTTGTTGGATATATTTTGCGCTACACGTCAGTAATCTAGCCGCTTCACCTGCATGCGGGGTAAGTACAGTTTCAGCTTGTCTATTTTTAACTTGGTTGACCAAATGCGAATGTGTTGCAATTAAATTAAGCGCATCAGCATCTAACAATAACGGCAATGGTTTCAGTAACCAAAATTCTAACAATTCAAGCGCAAGGTCCGACTGACCTAACCCTGGTCCGATTGCAACGCAATTTAGCTGGCTCAGTTGCGCCAATGCAGTGCGTGAGCGCAGCATAATTTCTGGGTAAAGTATATCCACCACTGGTGCATGCTTGCTTAGCATGGTGGCGTAGACGCGCCCGGCGCCACTTAGCAGCGCCGCGCGGGATGCTAACAACACCGCGCCCACCATGCCCTCATCGCCGCCAATGATTGCCACGCTACCGAACGTCCCTTTATGCGAGTCACTGTCATGTGCTGGTAAAGCTGGCTGAAACATGCTGGCAACCATTAAATGAAGATCAGTTTTTATCGTATTGTTAATAAACTACTCCCAATGTCGTGATCAGTGAGTTAGCTTGCCACATGGCGTAAATTTAATTGCACTTTCTGTGTGCCGTTATAACTATTAGTTTGTAATTGGTAAGCGGCTTGAATACGGCTATCTAATAAATCTGTTTGATTGAAATATATCGCATCAATCACTAGAGGCGCTTTTGATGATGTCGGTTTTAGGCTGAGCTTTAAGTGCTTTTCACCTAATATGCGCTGATTGACGACTTCAAATTCATCATAAAACAGTGGCGGTGCAAAACCCTGTCCCCACACTTGATTTTCTAATATTTGTGCGACTTGAAACGTCATTTCATTTGCGTTGAGATTGCCGTCAACTTCTAACACCGACTCTAAATCAGCTTCGGTAATCAGGCTTTTGACGACAATTTCAAAACTCAACTTAAATAGATTAAAGTCTTCAAGTTTTATAGTAAGCCCCGCAGCCATGGCGTGACCGCCAAACTTAATAATCAAATCCGGCTGATGCTTGCTCAACAAGTCTAGCGCATCTCGCAGATGCAACCCGGCAATTGAGCGCCCTGAGCCTTTAAGTAGCCCATCACCCGCATCGGCAAAAGCAATTACTGGTCGATGATGCCGCTCTTTGATGCGTGAAGCTAAAATGCCGATGACGCCTTGATGCCAATCAGGTTGATGTAGGCTAATGGAATATTGATGCGCGATTTGAATCTCTTCAAGCGAGATATTGGCGCTATCTTGCATATCGGCTTCAATGCTTCGGCGCTGCACATTCAAATCATGTAATTGTTGCGCGATTTGCAGCGCCTGTGATTCTGATTCTGCCAGCAAGCACTGTATGCCTAAGGTCATGTCATCCAAGCGACCGGCGGCATTTAGCCTTGGCCCAACGTAAAAGCCCAAATCTTGCGCACTGGCTGTTGCAGGCTCGCGCGCAGCAACTTTGAGTAACGCGGTAATGCCATGGCTGCAAGCACCCGCACGGATTCTGCGTAAACCTTGTTCCACCAAAATACGATTATTTTCGTCTAGCTTAACCAAATCTGCCACCGTGCCCAGCGCGACTAAATCCAGCAATTCGGTTAGATTTGGCTCAGTTTTTTGTACAAAAGCACCACGCTCACGTAGCTCTGCACGCAAGCCAAGTAGGCAGTAAAACATAACGCCCACCCCGGCTAAATGCTTGCTGGCAAAAGTGCAGCCATGTTGATTGGGGTTAATAATGCAAGCGGCTTGTGGTGTTTCTTGCCCGGGTAAGTGATGGTCGGTAATCAGCACTTGTATGCCAAGCGCATTGGCAGCAGAAACGCCATCCACACTGGCAATGCCGTTATCTACAGTAATAATGACGTCAGGCTTTTGCAAAGCGGCTAACGCCACAATTTCTGGCGTCAGGCCATAGCCGTACTCAAAGCGATTGGGCACTAAAAACCCGACACTCGCACCCAACGCTCGCAAACCTTTAACCGCGACAGCCGTCGCTGTAGCACCGTCAGCGTCATAATCGCCGATCACTAATAACTTTTTATTGTCGGCAATTGCATCTGCCAATAATTTAGCCATGGCTTGATTGTGCGTAAGGGTTTGCGGTGGCAACAGACTGCTTAAATTAACGCTCATCTGGCTCACATTTACCACGCCACGCGCTGCAAATAAACGTGACATCAACGGCGACACTCCCGCAGCTTGCAAAATCCGGGTCACTTCTGTTGAAGCTTTACGCTGTAAGATTGAGGTCATTTAGATCAGTATTTATGCTAAAAAGTGCATCACAGGTTTTAACTTTCGCCAAAATTTGTAATTATCCAAGGATGTCATGGTTAAAACTAGCGTTCTTTCATAGCACCCTAAATTTAAATTGAGTGCTTTAATTTTTTTTGTTTTTAATGCATTCAATAATACCTGAAAACTAGCATCATCTAACGATTGCTTAGCGGTCAACTGTAAGTGCACATGCTGCCGTGGTGCGGAGTTTTGTATCACATCGTACAGAGGCATTGGCATTACTTGGCTGGATAAACCAGACCATTGAGCCAAACCCAGATAAAAAGGGCTGTTAGCTACCATTAAATCAAAATCATGATGCGGCTTAACGCGTACCGGCATCATGCCGCCGCCAGATAGCCAAAGGCTGTTGATGGCGGGTGCGCCAGCAAGTTCTCTCGCCACGTTTGCCGGGTGCGAAAACAATAACATTTGCGCTTCATTCAAATAAGCACGCCACTTGGCAGACATGTCACCTTGCGGCATAAACTGATAGCTATTTTTACCCACCGCAATGCTTGGCAAACTGGTTTTAATGTGCGGCACTTGATTTAAACACAAATACCAAGCGCCAGAATCGCCAATAAGAAAGGTTAGGCCGTCCGGGCTGAAATGTTGATTTAAGCTGGCAATGATATTTTTGGCATGCTCAGGCTCAACTTGTATGGGTAAAGGCTCACTCAAGCTAAAGCTATCGCGTTGCATCACCAAATGCACAGGGTCAGCACGCAACCAAAAGGCATGGCCAATTTCAAGGCTGTCAGCACTGGCGGCAATTGCTGCTATTGGATAATCCTGTACGGGCTTTAATCCATAGTGATTACACACTAGCGCTTCTAGCGGCATATCCAGCCAGGTTGTATTGGCTTTACTCAATAGATAAGCGAATGCGCTTGTCTGTTGCAAGGCTAATAACTGACTGGTTACTTCACAATCTACGGTTAATTTCACACGACTGATTTTTTTATAATAAGATTAACTTCAATTCTACTTGTAAGCAGGGTGACACGGGATATATTCAGTAGGAATAGGTAATAAAAAAACCTGGCAGCACTTTCAGCGCTGTCAGGTTCTGTTACTTGACCAATAACGATTTAACTAAAACCGTACTTAATAATAACGACGGTTATCCTCATGACCTCTGTTATCCCAATCGCGGTGTTTACCATGCCCGCGATAACCGTTGTTATGGCCATTATCCCATCTGTCATTATCATAACGTGCAGGCGCGATATAACTGATTTGCGACACGATGCGGCTATTGGGCGCTACCGCCACGTTCACATCAACATAGCGTCCAGGATGGTTGCTAGTTACCGTGTTGTAGGTTCTGCCGTTGTATTCATAAGTCACAAAGTAACCGGAATTCACGGTTTGCCAGTGATCTACTTGATAACAACTTTGTACGGGTACTGACCGTGTGGTGACCACAGTGTTTTGATTGTTGCTGATACGGTCGCCCGCAATCGCGCCTACGCCTGCACCTACGGCTGCGGCAGCAATACGCCCATTGCCACGACCGATGGTATTGCCTAGCAAACCGCCTGCAATGCCACCGATGACGGCACCTGCAATTGAATGGTTGTTACCATTGCTATAGCTTTGTTGCTGGTATTCAGTGTGGCACTCTTGACGTGGCATATTCACACGCTCGGTTTGTGGGGTGACTGAAAGCACGCGTGCAGTGTCGGTATATTGATCATTTGCCAGCGCTGGCGTTGCAAATGCCGCCGCCACTAAGGCAGGGGCTAACATTGTTACCCGCATGCCATTTATAACGTTTAGCTTAAAATTATGCATCTTGAAATTACGCATTTTTCTTCTCCATTATTTCTTGAATTTATTAAGTCACATACCTGGCTAATGATTGATTTTTTATATTCAATCTCTGCTTTATTGTTTTGCAGATGGTCTTTTAACGCGGCAGATTACAATTAGGCTTACCAATAATTGTTATTAATTTGTAACTCATGATTTTCATGAAAGAAACTTTAGTCAGCCCAAAAGTGTCTATTAGGTAGAGCGTTGTTTACTCTGTGATTTCAGTTACAGTGCATTTACTAGTCAGCTTAGCGCGAATAATGGATGTAGGTGCACGACCATAAAGCAGACTTTGGAGAACTGTCATGAACAAAATAAAAAACTTAATCCTGCTGGCCAGCTTTGCTTTTGCCAGCAATGCATTTGCAGGAGAATTTGGCGACCACTGTACCAATAGCTTATCAAAAGGCGTGTTAATTAAAACCAAATGCGATGTTAATGAATTATACAAAGGCAAAACTTATTGCTTTAGCAACCAAGCCGCTCGCAATTCATTTTTGCTCGATCCCGACACCTCCATTACCAAAGCGGCTACGTTTTATGCAAAAAACGCCGAACCCGAACGTACAAAAATTAACCAAGCGGATGCTTTAAAGCAAATCAGCAGCAAAATTTGCGATTTAAGCAACAAAGACGCGGGTTACTTAATCTTTAATGGCATGGATTTAAGCCACTGCAATATGCAAAATGTAAGCTTTTTTGGTGCGGAACTGATGGGGGCAACATTGGCAGGTGCAAATTTACAAGGGGCTTATTTAAACCTGGCGCGGCTTGAAAATGCCAACTTAAGCGGCGCAAACTTGACTAATGCGACTATTTTTCAAGCTATCTTTGATAAAACAAACTTTAAAGGCGCCAACCTCACCAACGCGCGCATGATAGGTACGCTTGGCAATGTAGATATGAGCGATGCCACTATTGCAAAAGGTCGTTTTGGTTTGGATATTGGCAACCAGCCGATGGGCGCGATGCGTTTTGATGCGATTGGCGGCAAGTTTGCCAATACCAATTTTGAAGGCGCAGACATCAATCGTTCCAATTTAAGATTTGCCGATTTAAGAAACGCGAATTTACGCTACACTAATTTATTTCGCGCTGACTTCAGCAAGGCCGACTTAACTGGTGCCGATATTACTGGCGCTAATATGGAAGAAGCTATTTTAGATGACACCATTATGACCAATGTAAAAGGTCTGGAGGCCATTAAAGGTTATGATGTAGCCAAGGGGAAATGTAAAGACTGTGCAATATCGCTCAAGTAAACAAATCTGTTGCAGCAGATGTGATAGCTGGCACAGTCACCGACCATGCGAACGCTATCTGCAGACTGACATTACGCTCAAAAACGCAACATAAGTACCTTGATCAACAAATTTGCATGATGCTCAATCCTGGATTGTTCATTAACTGCCCCTTCCCCCCGCGAAGGGAGGGGGCAGGTTTGACTCTAATGGATTATCTGGATAATAAACTTAAATATCATGCGTACCATCGCCTTCTACTGCTAAATCTGGAATGTGATTAAAAGCAATACGCATGGGCGCATCCTTCAGCGCCTCATGCGCACCGCCGAAATAAATCGTATTCTTGCCAAACTTTAAGTTAAGCGTATCAATCGCTTTATTTAATTTCTTTTCATTTTCGAGCGGCTCGATTTGAAATAAATCCCGTGCTACTTCATTCACCGTCATCAAACCTGAAAAAGACACGCCTACCGCATAAGGTTCAGCTTTGCTTCTGGGGTAATGATGCATAAAGGTTTCTAACGCTTCAATTAAGCGCAACGTATTATCGGTGGGCGAAACCGCGCTTTCCATCTGCCAGCTAGGCGTGTTTCTAAACTTTATTTTCACGCTGATTCTTGAAGTAAGCAAATCGTAGCTGCGCATACGCATACAGGCTTTTTGTAGCAAACGATGCAACACCGCCTTTACTCCAGCTTCGTTGCGCTGCTCGGGCGGCATCACATGCGAATGCCCCAAGCTGCTACGCGTATTTTTCACATAATAGGGTTCTAAGCCGCGCAGTTTGTCATACATACGCTCACCTTCAATACTACCCCATGCCGTTTGTAACTGCTGCCGATTCGCTGCATACAATTGTTCTACAGTAGTAATTTTGTAGCGATTCAAGCGCGCTTCCATCTGCTTGCCAATGCCGTTGAGGTCGCGCAACTTCAATCCGTACAATCGTTGTGGCAACTCATGCGAGGCGATCACCACACAACCATCCGGCTTTTGCATATTAGAAGCCACTTTGGCTAAAAACGTATTGGGGGCGATACCGATTGAGCAACGGATATAATCGAATTGTGCGTTGATTTTATGTTTTATTTTGGCGGCGAGTTTGAGCGCGTTTTTTGGCACCTGCTGGCTACCGGTAAGCTTGCATACCATTTCATCAATAGAAAGCACTTTTTCTACGTGTGTGCAGCTTTCAACTATGTCTATTAGCTTATGGTGAAATTCCACGTAAATAGACGGCCGCGCTTCCACAAAAATCATGTCCGGGCATAGCTTGCGCGCTTCACTTACCAAAGTGCCGGTTTTAATACCAAAAGCTTTAGCCTCATAACTTGCCGCGATACAACAGGTTGTTTCCGCCATCACGGCGAGCACGCCTATCGGCTTGCCACGCAACGCTGGCAACAACTGTTGCTCTACTGAAGCAAAGTAGGAATTAAAATCAACATAAAGCGCATTTAAACTCATACTACAATTGTAATGTTTACTCAAAATAATTGACTAACAATAGAAACTAATTTTAAAGGAAAATAAAATGAGTAACGAACAAACTACAGTTTTTGCCGGCGGTTGCTTCTGGTGCATAGAACCCGTATTTAGCCAGCTCAAAGGGGTCAGCAAGGTAGTTTCCGGCTACATTGGTGGCCACACACAAAACCCCAGTTATAAGGCGATCTGCAATGGTGATACTGGTCATGCCGAGGCGATTAAAATAACTTTTGATGCAGACCAAGTAAGTTTTGAGACTTTATTAGAGATATTTTTTGTATCACACGACCCAACCACATCAAACCGTCAAGGCAACGATGTAGGCACACAATATCGCTCAGCCGTATTTTGCCAAAACGACACACAGCGTGATGCAGTTAAAAAGATGATTGCCGAACTTAATGCGACCCATTTATTTAACGCGCCAATAGTGACGCAAATCAATAGCGCAGAGATTTTTTACCCCGCTGAAGATTATCACCAATATTATTTTGCCAACAACCCCAATCAGCCTTACTGTCTAGCGGTGGCAGCGCCTAAAGTGGCTAAAATTCGTGCTAAATATGCACATTTGTTTTTCTAATTGTTTAAATTGGAGAGCTTTGCACCACAAGGGTACTCCGATTTTCTAAGTGCTAAAGCACTTGAAAAGTCGTATGCACGAAGCTAAAAGTAGCGCTATTTTTAGCCAAAAATCAAACCCTGTCATTCTGAGTGTAGCGAAGAATCCAGTACAATCAACCAGTTTCATGGATTCTTGGACTTGACCAGGATTATGAATCCAAAAATCAGCGGTGTTTTTGTATGTGATTGGTTGTTAGTCAATCGGTTTTAATAGATGTTAAATATGTAACTAATTGATATGTAATAAATTATTTAAACGTCAATTGGTACATTTAATACCGAAATATTTAATGATAAATTATTTTTTCCCAAACGCTGTATGAATGAATTTAAAGAATTTCAATTTTCAGTTCAATAAATGACTCTAACTGTATCCTAATTTCGTTATACATAAGGTCTAAACTCATTACTATCTTTGGTTAGTAATTGCATCAATTTAGGGTGAATAAATAATTTCTCTTTAGTGACTGGCGCTTCAATCAACACGCCAATTTCAACTAGTTGTTTCAAATATTGGGATGCAGCCTGGCGTTTTGCAATTCCAGCTTCACCTAAACTACTAATGCGGCAATATGGCAATTCAAAAATCAAACTTACTAGTTCGTGACTGTAAACTTTAGGTAGTTTGTTTCGCACATATTCCACCGTATGTTCTGATAATGCCTTAATTGCAGCAATTTTAGTAGTTGTCCAAATAGCTGTTTCCTCAACACCTTTCAGTACATAAATAATCCATGATTCCCAGTCTTGCTCACGGGTCACCTGTAGTAACAGTCTATAATAATCAGCCTTATTTTGAATAATATAACGGCTTAAATATAAGATCGGCAGTGTCAGCAAGCCTTCCTGAATCAAGAACAGACTATTCACAATACGACCAGTTCTACCATTACCATCGGTAAATGGGTGAATTGCTTCAAACTGATAATGTGCCACCGCCATGCGAATTAATGGGTCAATTTCTACCGCATTGTGTAGAAAACGCTCCCAATCTGCCAGCATCGTTCGCAAGACATCCTCACCAACTGGTGGGGTATAAATCACCTCGCCTGTTTTATGGTTGCTTAATGCGGTGCCTGATACTTTGCGTACATTCATCTGTACGCCTTTTATTTGCGTGCAAATTTCTTCCACTGTACGGGTATTAAATGGGTGCTGATTGAGCGCCTGAAAACCTTCGAACAAAGCACGGCTATAGCGTAAGGCTTCTTTAGTAGCAGGATCCGCTTGATCTTCATTTCGTAAATGTTGAAAAAGCTTGTCAGTAGTTGTGACGATATTCTCAATCTCAGAACTCGCACCAGCTTCTAGTAAAGGCAGGGTGTTGATTAACACAGACTGATTGGGTATTAACTCTGCTGCTTGCTTTAGTTCAGCCAAAGCAGCGCGCGCGGTAATGCACTGCTTTAATATTGCCTTGGTTTCAATATCTGCTTTAGGTGGCAGGGTAGGTAAAGATAAATAAGGTTGATTGGGTTGCCAAGGTTGAGGTCTCATGTTTACAGCCTTATGTTTATATTTTTAAGTTTTATCGACATATTCTTAGTGTATGTCGATGCTGTCGACACGTCAATCTTTCATGTCGACGATTTTTTGTTTTATCGACACATGTAGAAGGTGTGTCGATTGTGTCGACATAGGAAAACATAGGAGAATTTAACTATTACAGGCTAGTGCATAATACAAATTGACATCCGTAACGTTACGCGTTACAGTAAATAGAAATGTAAATAAAAAAATGATTAAAACATTCAAACATAAGGGACTCAAAGACTTCTTTGAGAGTGGAAGCAAAGCAGGGATAAGACCCGATCACGCTTCTAAATTAGGTCGCCAGTTGGCACGTTTAGGTAATGCAAAAGTAGCTGCCGATATGAATCTACCAGGATGGAGACTTCATTCGTTGGAAGGTGAGTTAGCTGGTCATTACTCTGTTACGGTAAACGGTAACTGGCGAATGACGTTTATGTTTGATGGTGAAGATGCGGTCTTGGTGGATTATCAGGACTATCACTAGAAAGGATATTGAATATGAGCAGAATACATAATCCGCCCCATCCGGGCGAAACATTGAGGGAGGATATACTTCCTGCGCTCGGCTTGAGTGTTACCGATGCTGCTGATCAGCTAGGCGTAGCACGTCCATCTTTATCGCGTGTGCTTAACGGACATGCTGCGATTTCTCCTGAGATGGCATTACGCATAGAAAAATGGCTAGGCGTTGAGAATGGCGGCAGGGCTGATTTATGGTTAGCAGAGCAAGCCTCTTATGATCTATGGCAAGCAAGAAGTAAGTTCAATGCGAAGGTAAAGCCTGCTGAACTGTTGGTAGCTTAAGATTGATGAGGTTGTTAGACAGGATCACTAACAAAGACCTAACCCTGTTTTTCAATCTCTTTGAGCCAAAACCAAAACCCATTGAACCGCCAACTCCGCAACTAGTCGCTAAAAGGTTTCGTCAATTATTCATAGAGCATAGGTGAAAGTGTTTAAAAAGCACTTACGATTTCATAATAAAAATAGGATGACTCAAATTGACTAAGTGCAGAATAGAAGATTGCTCCCTTAATATCTTTGCAAATTATACCGAGTGCGTGCTTCATTGCGAAAAGCATGATTATCATGGAATTATTTTTATAAGCATAAGCATAAGCTGCAAATGAAAACGCCCCAATCTCTCGAAAGGGGCGTCTTTATTGGTGGGAAAGAGTCAACCAAACATGATCTTGTAGGCCTTTATCTATATGGGTTTAAGTATTTATAAAAAATATGTTACCCCTAAAGTTACCCCAAACGTCTTAAACTCTTCAAAGCTTTGCGTAATATTTAAAGCTAATTTTACCCTAATTCAGATTTAGAATGTAGCGTATATGTCAGCTTATGTTCATTAATTATAATGGTTCACGTAACGTGAACATTAAATATAGCTGAACAACAGTCTTGACGTCAACGTTCAATTTAATGTAATGTTCACGTTTCGTGAACAAAATAATTTTTTGAACAAAAATGGAATTACATCACATAAAAGAAAAAGACATGCTCGATCAGGCGATAGATGCCCTGAGGCAAACTGCTGGGTTAGATATTGAGGTGATTGAATATGAGCCCGCAGCTAGGAATGCGCGTGCAGATGCGTACATCAATATTGTGCATAACAACAATCATTATGAATTTGTAGTTGAGGTAAAGAATGTTGATCGCTTTGCAACGGTTGCTCAGGTTAAACATCAATTAGAAGGTTATGACAAAGCGCCATTACTTATCGCACCTAAGCTGACAGATGCAGCAGCTAATAACTGTAAAGAGCTAGGCCTAAATTTTATTGATTTGGCGGGTAACGCTTATATTAATGAGCCAGGACTGTTCATTTTTATTAAAGGCCAAAAGCAAGAGTTAAATCAGAACAACCCAATAAACTACTTCAAAGGCAACAAAGCACTTACACCTACCAATTTGCGTATGGTGTTTGCGTTATTGTGCAATCCTGAAATGTTGAATGCGCCTTATCGTGAAATCGCCAAAGTGGCAGGTATTGCATTGGGTGCAGTGGGCTGGGGGTTTAATGACCTAGCCGCAAGAGCAATGACGCTTGGGGATGGAAAAAAAAACAATCGTGTATTCATTCAGCAAGAAAAGCTTATTCAAGAATGGGTGACAAACTACCCAATTAAATTACGCCCCAAATTAAACCCAAGACGGTTCAAGGCAAATAATCTGGATTGGTGGCAGCATCTGGATGTTAAGCAATACGAAGCGCAATGGGGTGGTGAAGTGGCTGCTGATAGACTAACACACTATCTAAAGCCAAACTTTTACACTTTGTACTTGCATGGAAAAGATATAAAAAAGAATACGAATAAGTTAATTGTAGAAAATAGGCTTGTGCCAGATAGCAATGGTGATATTGAGTTATTAGAAGCTTTTTGGGATTTTGATGACGCTGATTTTTTACCAGAGACTGTACCCACTTTGTTAGTCTATGCAGACCTTATTGCAAGCAATGACCCACGTAACTTAGAGACGGCAAAAATGATTTATGACAGGTTAATCCAACATGCAAATAATTAAACCTATTAAGCCAGTTGGTGTACTTACAGTTGAAATTGTGCGTGAAATAAGCGCGGTAAGCAAAGCACTGGGGGTAGAGTTGCTGCTGGTTGGCGCACAGGCAAAAGTGATTTTGTTAGAAAATATCCACGGATTAAACCCTGGCCGCGCAACAGGCGATATTGATTTTGCCTTTGCGGTTGAAAGTTGGGATCAATTCCACCAAATTAAGCAAAGCTTAATCGCCACAGGCAAGTTTAAAGCGCTGTCAAAAGTAAAACAAAGGCTAGTCTATCAATCTAGCTTAATTGAGCATGGTTTTGTTGTAGATATTATCCCCTTTGGTAAAGTGCAGGATGATAACAACATGATTGCATGGCCGCCCGAGCTAGATGTGGTGATGAGTGTAAGCGGCTATCAAGAGGCACTAGAGTCTGCGCTATTGGTAGAGCTAGATTCCGACTTAGCCATTAAAGTGGTCTCGCTGGCTGGGCTAGCAATATTAAAGATATTTGCGTGGTCTGAGCGTGGCACAGTAACAGAGAATAAAGATGCGCTTGATTTACTCACACTGCTACGCTCATACAATGAGGCTGGTAACAAAGACAGAATTTATGAAGTTCCAGCGCCAGAGGATTTAGATGCTATGAATTACGACCCAGAGTTGATGGGTGCTTGGCTACTTGGTTACGATGTGGCAGCCATAGCTGACCAAAGCACCATTGAAACAATGGCTGGGCTTATTGAAAGCAAAAAAGAAAACCTGATAGTGCAGATAGCCAAATCACTGCCAGGGAATGATGGTGCTTTAGATTTTGCTGAAGCCTTGCTATCAAGTTTCACGCATGGCGTTCAGCAAGCGACTACAAAGAAAAATTAAAAACTAAATTTTAATAGCGTTATATTCGACTTCAGATATCGCAAAGTCTGGATCGATGGTTTTAATATCGATGTAGGAAAGTTTAAATAATCGAAATATGAACCCATCAAGGATGGTTTCGTCAACGGAGGTACTCTGACCAAGGTTTAATTTTTCAATTATTTTTTCTGTAAGATTACTTATGAACAAACCTTGTTGAGAGTTAATTTTTGGAAGAGGTAATTTTTTTGCGTTCTCAATTAATATTTTTTGAAAAGTATTTTTCTCTGGATCAGTAAACTTGTATTTGTGATAAAAGTTTATTAATTTAGAGTTTATTAAACCGCATAGTAACTTGACACTTAATTCAGAGTTTTCTTTCTCAACAATAGCAAATCCAATTTGTGTATGAAATAACTTTTGATCACAATAGCCAGCATGTATTCCAGTTGAGTTACTAGAAACTATTTGCCTCACAATAACTCTTGGCCTTGTGAAAAAGTATTTTTTTCTCGGGGCACCTAGCCAATCACCATATTTTAGATATTCGCTAACTTGACCGTGAACGACATATCTTGAAATACTTTGACCAGAAATTAAAGGAACCCAAGTTTCATCGATAGGGAAGTCCGAATGAAATTCCTTGTTTTTGATTAGCGACTCGGAATGGCCTCTGTACTTATCATAAGGCGTAATGCCCAAAGAGAAATCGAATTTGTCAGAGAAACACTTTTCCATTGATTGGTCAATTTTCTCCAAAAGTTGCTGACCAATATCATTGCAAAATATGTTAAATCTGAATTGAGAGTCCAGTTTCCAATTTTTTAGAGAGATATCTTGAAACTCTATGTTTTCGAAATCAATTTTTGAATCATTTTTATAATATGCCACTAAAGCATTTTTATCATTTTTGTCTTTGATTGCTTCAAATATTATGGTTTCAACAATTGCATTTTCGAAAATATCGTCTGGAAGTTTGATAATTTTATGTACATGATCAACAACAAGTTCCCTTACTTTTTGGTAAGAGCTGTTCATTAATAACGAGTTGGGAACGATAAAACTTATTACTCCATTTGGTTTAAGCAGCTTCCAGGATTGCTCAATGAATATTGCATATAGATTAATTCTATTAACAGCAGTATTAAATTTAGATGTTAATGTTTTAACAAAGTTAGGCTCTAAGTTCTTAATGTCAACATAAGGTGGATTAGCAATAATGATGTCAAAGCCATTCCTGCCCGCAACATCATTATTCATAATCTCTGCAAAATTTAACTGCCAATCAAAAAACTCTAAGGTTTTATCTTGCTTAGATTTGAGTAGCTGAAGATTGCTAATTTGTTGCTTCCAACCCTCAGTTTGTAAGTACCGCTCAGTTTGCGCGGAGATTGCTTTGCTATTCCCTGCAGGTTTTGTAACTACACCTTTACTTTGAATCATCAAACTTAATTGCTCATTCAGCAAATCAATTTTTAAATCACGGATTTTTGTTGCATGATCTTTTTTTCTTGTACTTGGATCAAAAAATTCTTTTTGTAGTTGAGTTAATTGATTCAAGATGATTTGAATACTTTTGGTTTCTTGTTCACCAAAAATATCAAAAGTTGTATTTTTCTTAACGCTCCAGTCAATTTCAATGACATCATCGCCAAGTTTACTAATGAGGCTATTGCCCACCACAATTTTATAATCTAAATTAGGTAAAGGTTGTGGCTCTGGCTCATCCACCACTAAGCTTAGCCAGAAGCGCAAGCGTGCGATATCAACTGCGCCGCGTTCAATATCTACGCCATATATACTGTTTTGGATAATATTGAGTTTTACTTTTGCGGGCTCAAAGCTTGTTAAGTCACCATGCGTAAATGTGTGTATGGTTTGTTTGGCGGTAAAAATCTCTAGCAATAATCCCATGGGGAAAGCGCCTGAGCCAATCGCTGGGTCGCAAATTTTTACTTTATCTAAAGCCTCATTAAACTCAGCAGCATGTTCAATCACAGCTTGTTTATCTTCATCACTTAGTTGTTTTTTAAGTAGTTTTTCAATCAAACTACGGTTAATTACTTTGCTGTTTTCTTGTCCAGGTTGTGCAACCTCTAATACACCTTGCCCAGTGCGGCCTTCATTGACGGATAGAAAGTTTGCCTGTTGAGCGTTATCAAAGCTGATAAAAGTATCTTGTTGCACCTGATAATTTTTGCCTTCAAACCAAGTGGTGAGGTATTCAATCAGGCTTTCTTGGCACATGTAGTGCACAATTTCTTTAGGCGTGTAGAAAGCACCTTTATCTTTGTTATCTTCTAGCAAGTTTTCAAATATATGCCCCAGCATTTCTGGGTCAACCGCTACGGTGTGGTCATTAGGGTCATCTTCATAAATGGTGAAGTTGTATTGATCAAAAAAAGCAAAAAGGTCTTTAAATAATTCAGCCTCAAATATTAGGCCACGTTGACTCGGGTTATCTTCTTCAAACAAGCCGCCATTTAGGTAGGGAACGCGTGTTTTCTCGCCAGGGATGATTTCTGCTAAGTCATCTGGCCGTGGTTGGTTGAGTGTTTCAAAAAATAACTTACTTAAATACTCACTATAAAAAATACTTGGGTTGCGGCAATTAGCCAGTAAGCGGCTTATAAAGTCTGGTTTTCCGTTACCCCATTTGTCGTGAAGCGGAACGCCTAGCCAGCCCTTTTTTTGAATAAAGTATAAGAAAACAATGCGGCCAAGCAGCTTTTTACAAAAGTCACGTACATCTTTTTCATTATTATTGAAAATAGTAGTGAGTTGCGTGTTGGGCGCATGCTTAACAACTTCTTCCCATTTGCCTGCAATTTTTTCTAGGCGCTTGCCAGTTAAAAATTGTACAAAATCTTGGTAGTGATCTTTGTAAGTGTCAAAAAACTCCTTAGACATTTTTTCAACAGAGAAGGCTTCTTTAATGTCATCAAGCGTGGCATTGCTTGCCTTATCTTGCAGCTTGCTAAACTGGATTGCGGCTGTACGGCAAGATTCATTTTCACCAAGCACATAGGTGTAGCGTTTAGGTTCTGTTTTATTGTCTACATATTCGCCAGCCTCATTAAAGGTTTTGAGTTCTGACACATAGCTAAAACGCCAGCTTTTGTCTTGTGGGTGGTGGTAAACAATAAATGCTGCGTCTTGTTGTTTCCAGTGCGGTTTTAACAGGTTACGCAAGCCTACACGGTTGCGCTCTAATACAACATTGTCTGCCAGTGTTACTTCATATACCGCAATGTTTCTGCTGATACCATTTTCGATAATATTGATGCTACCAATATGAAGTGCTTGGTTTGCTACAGTCGCGTTAATGCCTAGTAATTGCGTTGGATTGCTAAAAAAGTTGCTGCTAGTAAACAGCTCACTTAAAAAAGTTTTCCAGCGTGTACTGTTGTATTCAGCTTTTAATATGTGCTGTATTGCTGAGATTTTTTCTTCTTGAGTTGCCATATTTATTTGCTTAATTTACTTAAATGATTCTGAAAGTATAAGTTGTGGTTTGGCAAATTTTGCAGCAACATCTTTGCTTACCTCATCATCTTTAACGTTGTATTCTGCTGCAATTAAATCAACTTGTTGTAGTAGTTGTGGTGGATTCATTGTGCCTTTTTTAGCCGCTTTTAATACTTTATCAACCTTGTCTGGCAGCTTGGTATAACGACCAATTTCAATTAAGGCGACTAGCTTTTTAATATGATCTTGCTGCTTAGGTGTTGCAATTGGCAGTTTTGCTAAATCTGCTAAAAACTTTTTCACGCGCATTGCCTTTACGCCAAGTGCTGTTGGCTCATCACGTTCTATAGCGTAGTCTTGCTCCACCTGCTCAAAATGGTTTAATGCTTGTTGCACGTGATCATGGTGCTGTTCAATCAATGCGGCTGGCTTTTCTGCTTGATCTGCTTTAAATAACTTAAATGCCTCAAGCGGTGTAATTTCTGTTGGTTTAGATTCTTCTATCCAGTAAAACTCTAGCTTGTGAGAGGTCTTTAAAAATGCAGCTGTACCATTAGCAACTTCTGGTCGTCCACTATCTTTTGCTACGCGGCCAGTGCGGCTTTTCATCGGTAGTTTTCTGATTTTTTCAAACCAAGCGCGGTTTTCCTTTTTGAATTGGCGTAATTCGTGCAAGTATTTTAAGCGCTCATCTTCAGCCTCTTTGTATTCTCCACTGAATAATTTGCTTTCATCCATAATTTCATCGGTAGAGAAAATTTGGTTATCTTCACCAAAGGTTGCATGGAAAGCCTGAATTTTCATGAAGGCAGTTTGCGTGAGCTTGATTTGCTCGTTACCCTGGGCTGAAGGATAAAACACGTAGTTGTATATTTGCGTGGCTGAAGTACCAATACGATTGACCCGCCCAATTCGTTGCATTAGTTTGGTTGAGTTCCAAGGCGTGTCGTAATGGATAACCACATTGGCACGGTGTAGGTTTACACCCTCTGCCAGCACTTCTGTGGTGATAATAATGTTGTAGTCGTTTTTTTGTTCTTTGCCTTTTTGTCTATCAATCTCTAATGGGTAGTTTGCATCAAAGTTTTCGACAATCGTATCGTATTTTTCGCGGCGGTTTTCACTGCTGATTATCAGTACGTCTTCTCTGCCAGCATCTATTAATGCTTTGCTTAAGTAACTCACTGTGTCTTTAGACTCTGAAAAAATAACTAACTTACCGTTAAGGTTGGTTTTAGGGTTTAGGAACTCGCTACTTAACTTGTGCAAAAACTCTTTTAGTTTAGGATCATCTTTAACAGCATCCCAGGCTTCAACAAGTTCATCTAACAATACGGCATCGTGCTGCAATTGATCTAAAAATTCTGGTGCAAAGTTGTCAGCTTTGAACTGTTGGTTTTTAGGTAGATCAGCACTAATCCTTTCAATTTCTGCAGCGATTTCCTCGTCGGTAAGCCCTTTATCCATCAACTTATTGATATCGAGGTCTGGCGCGATAAAAATCTGGTCTTTAGCAAACATATCTATCATGCGAGCGTTTGCTTTTTGGAAGGTTTTTAATGAAGATTTGAACGCATAAAAGCTGCTCTCAATACGCTTAACGAGCTGTGTTTTAATAATAAATGCGAGAGATTTAGAAATGCGCTCCGCATTTTCGTAGTTTTCTTGAAATTCAGGCTTTAAACTGGCTACAGCCTGGTAACGTGCGTAAGTTAACTTTGATGGATCTGTTAGATAATCTACAGTTTTAAGGAATAAGGCGGATAAAACAGTATCCATAAAGTATTCCACTTTTTTAGGTGGGTTCACTTTGGGAAATGTAATTCCTTGTTCTTCTAAGTCTTGTTTGTAAGCGGGGATGCTCTCTAAGTCGGTGCGTGAGCGTCTAATCGTAATTGGCTGAATAATATTCTTGCGAATATCAGCGTATATGTCTCTGAGCTTTTCAACATCTAATGCATCTTCTCTTTTTAACTCTTTGTAGTTTGAGATGTGTCTATTAAAAAATGCGGTTAAGTTAGCTACTGGTAGCGTTGATTGCCTTGGCTCTTGGAATAAGGTTACTTGATGCAATATATCGTCTGGGCGATTGTTGAGCGGTGTAGCTGAGACTAGAATAACTTTCTTCTTATCAACAGATTTTTCACCAGAAATCGTGCCTTTGTTGGTGCGTGGTGCTTTGCAAATCTTTTGTAATTGATCGAAAGCGCCCGAAGTGTGGTTTCTAAACTTGTGTGCCTCATCCACAATTATTAAATCGTAGTCTTCCTTTAACCAATAATCTTGGTGACCATCTAGAATTTTTTGCAGACTGCCATTGCTAATGAATTTTACATATCGGTCTAGCTTGAATTCTCTAAATGTATTTTTCCAGTTTTTTTCTACTGCTGGAGGGTAAACAACTAAAATTTTAGTGTAGTCGCGGCCATTTTTCATAATGAATTTTTTCGCGACAAGCGTAGCAATAATCGTTTTACCAAGACCGACAACATCAGCTAGTATGAAGCCGTTATGCTCAAGCAACATGTTGAAGCCTTCATTTACAGCATCAATTTGGTAGCTTAGCTTTTTAAATTGGTCAGGTAAGTCTCCCAGTGCGTCTGGATCGTAATCAATATTTTTATCAAAGTATTCTGTTAGTACCTTAACGTAAAGCTCAAATGGCGTTACTGTGTCGTTAAGGTGAGTTTGTTTTTTAATGTCCTGGACATCAACTGGTAGCAATGGAATTGATTCAGCCCAAAGCTTTTCAAACTCATCGGTTGCGAATTTTACGTCTTGATAGTCATTAAGCTGGACGTTAAATTCATAGTTATGCAATACCCCAGAACCAAGACCAGCGTCTGTAAAGTTTGATGAGCCTGTAATTACCGTTGCCTGGGTGTGCTCGTTAAATGGGTCAGGCCTGAATATGTAAATCTTTGCGTGAATTTTCTTGTCAGGATGGGCGCGAACTTCAATTTTCTTTGTGATTAGATCGTCAATAAATTGCAGTATGCCATCTTCTGTTTCTTTGTCGTACTTGGCTTCTGAGATGTCTTTTTTAATGTCTTCAATAAACTCATCTTTGGTTTTTTCACTGTTTTTGAAAAAATCCAGGCCTTTATCATTTGCTTGCGCAAGCAGCTTATCAACATTGATGCCAACTAAAATTCTGATTTGCGGTACGTGGAGTAAAAAAGGGCGTACCTTGAAGTAACCTGAAGAGCGAAAATACCCTACGAGACTATCAAAAAACTTAATGTTTGGATTGTATTTCAATACCCCTTCAAACTTACTAATTAGGGTATTTTCATTTTCGTTAGTAAAGAATTTAGTAGTCATCAGTAGCATTGTTTTTATAGGTATTTAAACAACATTCTATTCGATTTTTCATTTTTGTTCATGATTATCCACATGTCGATAAAGTTGAATTTTATCGACATGTTTTTTTAATGCGTCGATGTAATCGACATAATTAGTTAATGGTTTGTCTCGGAAAATAATATGACGTGATAAGAAAATGGCATTTTCTTATCACGTCACGTTAAACATGTATAAAAAATACTATTTTCTTTACATATAAAAACAGGGGCGTATGCCCCGTATTTTTATACTCCTGCCACGTTGGTGCAAGTGTAGGTTTGGTTGTTGTATTCAAATTCCACCAAGTCGCCGCCCATTTCACAATCTCGTGCAAACTTGTCATAATCAATATAATAACGGATGCTCTCAGGCACGCTATGCAGCCAGCATTCATCAAACAACTCTTCGGCTGCCTCACGTAAGCTTGATACCGTAATGCTTGGTTCATCCACCTTGTCTAAAGCCTGGCTTAATTTGTAACCAGCAACATTGAGTAAGTAATACAGGTTTATTTTTTCATGGTCGTCTAAGGTTTCAATGTCATCAAACCATGTGCTTAAATTGGCTTGGTTAATGCCACATGTAATAAATAGCGCCGCGTCATCACCATCAATAAAATCAATCTCAAACTCTTCAACTTGGTTGCCGTATCGGTCGGTTAATTTGGTCGATTTTTCAGTAAACTCATTGGCGTCATTAAAGTAAAAGCCTGCTGCATCGATGTTGTATGGATTGGCATATAGTGTAGTCATGGTTGAATCTCCTAAAAGAAAAGCGGTTGCAATTAAAAATCTGCTCTTTGCTCGTCTTCCCCATGGGGAACGGAAAGGGGGATTGGTTTTTGTGTGCAATGATTTAGAGCAGGCTGATTTGCCTACTCCTGATTGATATTTCGTTTACTGCTCCCCGCTCACTACGACTGGCGGGGCTGAAAACGAAAATCAGGGGTAGGGTTGCCTGCGAATTGCTTGGGCTTGGCTTTTAGTGCTGACGAAATTTGCAGCAGGAATGACAACGGGGTTTGGTTGGCGTGATGGTGCTAGGCAGCGCTCAAGAAAGAAAACTTAATTCAAAAACAAATAACTATATTGACCATGTCTCATCGGGCAATATTCAAATATTACGAACAATGCCCTTATTTCTAGTTCAAGTAATTATATTATGAGCGAGCTCTAACTGTTAATGCTGTTTGTATGTCTGAAATTGTTGCACCACTAGACTGAAGCGCTCTTCTAAGTTCATTAAATACTGGTGCTGTTTTTTCAACGTCTTCTATTGTTAGAATTACCGAAAATGGAATACCATCCTCTGGAATGACTTCGCCAGCTCGCGTGATTGCATCAACGACAAGTCTCCATTGTGAAGAGTCTCCAACACCACTTTTAGTTATGCGCTGCCTTTTTTTTATCGGCCACCATTTTTGGCCATGCTCAATTCTCTCTTTTTCAAGCGTGCTATCTGAATCACTTTGAAAAAATCCACGATATGAAACTTCTCCTGTGTTCGTGTTAATTTTTTCCTGACGTAGGTAGGCGTCCATATTAACTCGAACATATTCAGCATCATAACTTTGTACGGTAAACGGTTTATAAACCAGCGTCATTGTTACCTTACCTCTACATTTGCCGCCTTCACTAACGAGGCTTGCTGGCCATGAGAATGGAAATACCAATTCATGCCTACCAATCATTGTTCCATTAAAAACAAGTGTAATTGCATATTCGTCTGTAATTAGCGAGTTCAATGCATTACGTGGCACTCCATGACCTACAAAATCTTTTGCTATATGACTAAGCGATTTGTTATTTAATGCCTTGAGTGGCTCAGCATTATGTACAAGTATTCCAATTAAAGTTTCTCTAGGAATGTCGCCTTCTATAATATGGTTTAGGTTAGCTAATGTTTTAGCTACTAACGGGGCTGCATAACTTGTTCCGCATCCTTGAACAATATCCCCACCTAATCCTATCGAAAACAAACCACTATTTTCTTCAAATCTGCCTCCAATGTGAGCCAGGTCTGGCTTAGCACCTAGAGCTGTTCCTGGGCCTCTTCTGGTGTATTCAGCGGGTATTAAATCCATGTCTTCTGATGGTGGGTTTAGCGCACCTACAACTACGGAGCGAATACTATCGGCAGGCTGAAAAATTCTGTCTTGTCCTAAGTATCTATATTCAGCAAGCATTCTTAATACATGATCAGCATCTGAAGGCCACGGATTTCTTTTAAGCTTTTCATCAAGATTTCCCGCGGGTAAGAGAAAAATTACATCGTGTTTATCAGAAATTTCATCAATCATTGCAGCAAATACGCTGTATGAATCATCTTCTACTCGCCTTAAAACCGAAAGTGACATGTTGAAAATTCGAGCTCCACTTGTTTTTGCATCAACAAGCTCAACATCTAGCTGCTCAAGAAAATCAATAAACCCATTCGGATAATAATCCTGATATTTAGCAGGATCGGTAGCATGTAACCCTAAATCATAAATTTTACATGGAGACTCTTGAAGGTATTCAGAGGGATTTAATGTGCCACCCAAAGCGGTTAGCCCGCCGATAAATGTTCCGTGCGATACATCTTGTGCTTCAGCATCTAAAAAATCAGTAGATCCTTCCAACCATGGATTTAGTATACCTTTGCTGTTTACTCCAGTATCAATTATGCCAAGAATAGGGTATTTTGCACCTGCATCAGGGGCTGATATGTCTACCATTACCCCTGTAGGATGTTGCATAGATTGGGTTTGGTTGATTACTGGGGGTAACATTATCTTTCTAACTAATGGTTCCGCTTCTAGAAATGTTAACAATTGTTGATGTATTGCCATATCAACTCTTCTTGATGCATTGGTATATTCAGAGGCCACTTTTATAACCAATAGTGGCGCTGAGCTCCACTTTTCCTCTAGCTCTTCAACAATGACAGGTAAGTTAAGTGCTTTAATACCTTTAACTAGCCTTTCAATCTCTGCTAAAAGCCGATTTTCATATAACCCATGTTGACGTTTTGCAATTGATTTTTTAGTGACAAACATCTGTACCAAATACATTCCGCCAGTGCGAGGATTGGACAGCCAATCCACTGCCTGCTCAATAGAGAAGTTTCTTCTGTCTTCAGGCCGGTGCAGCCTTATTTCAGACACTCCACCTACTTCACTTCGCTCTCTAGATGGTTTAGCTTGACGATTACCTTTATGGTCAAGTTCCCAATTTGTATTTTCTTCAGCTTTGTTTATTGAGGCTTCTACGTCCGTAATGTTTTCAGGTGTAAGCTCTACAAACATTTCACCTATGGCACCACCACCAACTTCTTGTACTTTGTTTTCTGGGAATAGTTTTTTAATTGGTCTGTGTGATTTTGCCCATGCTTCGCTACTTAGAACTACGTGTGCATAGTTTACGGATCTACCTTCAAGATTAAACTTGTCTCGTATACTGCTAATGTCACCTAGTAGTTTTTGTTTGTGCTTAATGAACCCTTCATCAAATCCAGCGTAAAAATCTTTAGATGCACCAAAACCACCAGGCGTGGCAAGTTGGATATAGTTTTGAGTATTTAATACGATTTGAACTGGATTGTTAGCCATTATTTTTCCCCTTAGGCAGCTTTACCGCGTTTTAGCCATCTACTAATTGTTGATTGATCTTTATGGAAAAGCTGTGCAAGCTCATCTTGTCTAAAGTTAAAATCAATGTCATCTGCCAATACTCTTGCCAAGTCCTCATGATCGGAAAGGAAAAGCTTACGTCTTGGTGAATTTACATGGTCGGCACTAAGGTGAACATTAAGTCTTAATGCATCCATTACGCTAAAATCTGATTGTTCTCGCATAACTTGATACCTTTTTAATGCGTTGCATAGTGCCTCAATTTCAGCGCCACTATACCCATCGGTTATCCATGCAAGAAAATCACGTTCAACGTTTGTTGCTTCTATGCCCTCTAAGTATTTATGAACAATACTATTCCTTGAAACTACATCAGGTTTTGGTACGAAAATTCTAGCGTCAAATCTTCTCCAAATAGCAGAGTCGAGCAACTGCTCATGATTTGTTATAGCTATTGTGAATCCAGTTGATGAGCGCTCATCTAGACATTGAAGTAATGTATTTACTACACGTTTGATTTCACCAACTTCGTGTGGATCGTCTCTAATCTTGGCTACTGCATCAAACTCATCTAATAGAAGAATGCATTTATAACGATTAGCAAATTCAAATAAAGTCGCTATGTTCCTTGCGGTCGTTCCCAAAAATGAAGAGATTAGTCCATCCAACCTAGCGGTGACTAATGGTAAAGACAATCTTGACGCTACAACATGAGCTAACTTTGTTTTACCTGTTCCAGGTGCTCCAAATATTAGACAGTTCAAAGGTGGCCTTATACCAGCTAATTTAAGCTTATCTAAATGAGCCCATTCATCTGCTAATGAGTCAATTGCAGCCTGAAGTGACTCGTTGAGGATTGGTGGTTCAACATCAGATAGCTTCGAAGGCAATAGAACTGTTGCAAGCGATGCGCCAGTTTCTCTGTCTACTGGAGGGATAATGCTTAACGGCATCGTCTCTCCGTTTAGAGCCTGACGAGATAAAATTACCCGACTAGGCTCAATCTTGCCACTTTGTTCGATTCCAGTTAAAAGTTTTGCCAATGAAACGGCTTGATCTTCATCGCCCTGTTTCTCTAACGCCTTTACCAGTCTATCAACATGGCGCTTCAACGCATCAGTTGGGTTTTGCATAGCAGTTCGGCAAACAGCAAGAACTATTGAAAAGTTTTCCATATGACTAAAAATTACCTTATATGCATTAAATTTAACTAATTTGCATTATAGCAATATTTTTTTGCAATTATCAATATTATTTATGCATAATATTAAATTAAAATGCATTATTTAACAATAGGATGCGGCTTTTGTATTTTTAAATGTCCAACTTTTTGAATTGCTTCAATTACTTCTGTATAAAGTTATTTTTTAAAGGCGCTTTTATAGCAGGCCACTCACCCCAAGGTGAGTGAAGCTATTTTTCTGCCCAAGCATAAAAATGGCTGTGCCTGTTTTAACTGCCGACAGGTGGTTAAAATTGCCCCTCGTTCAGAGTGGCAACACAAGCTGCGATAGTCGCACCCTAGTGCGGATAAGACCTTGTTAGCGAAGCGTTCGCCCCAGCGAAACAAGGGCGTGCGTAGCTGCCGTCGTCGGTGACAGCTCAAGCTGGCGCTCGACCAAAGAAGATAATATGTAGCGTCCAGCGAAACCCAGAACATTGTGGCGGGCAACTTTTAGTAAGCGTGTCTGCGTCAGCAGATTCGTGTCTAAATGTTGTGTTTTCTTCTTTGGTCGAGCGCCAGCGACGGCGACGGCAGGTGAATTTGATGGGTGGCAAGCGTACAGCGCAGATGCATATCAAAGAGGCTGAAAGCCTACCAAGTGAAGCAGGCGTCCAGACTGGTAACGTGAGGTGAATGCTGATGCTGCTTGGCGTCCAGCCATGTCAGATTAGCAGAGGATGGCTTCCTAAAAACTTATGCAGACCAACTGCATAAGCTTTCGATTTTAAATATTAGGCGGTTAAGATGGTGAGCATAGTTGGATAAGTTACAAGGGAAAGTCGTTTATTCTATGGTGCTTATCCAACTATGTTGTCCATCAGCCCAGATAAGTTATTGGCTTGGCGGCCAGTTATCAAGTGCATACACGGGAAATCTGGCACGATGCCTTTCGGTAATGGGTACGCGTTCGCCTACAACTGGTACTGCTTTAATCAATTCAAACATACGAATTAGCCTAGGTGCAAAGCTTGGATCTGGGCACACGTAATGCACTTTGGCATACGCATCGCGCTTCATCATTTGTAGGTAAATTGCAAAGATGGCTTCATAGCGTTTTAATGTTTTGATGCTACGTTCTAATTCGATAGCCACGATTTGACCTTCAGTATTTGTGGCAATAGCATCAGGCCGCTTTTTAATATCTTTGGGTAAACGATTGCCAGGTATCCAGTTCGTCCAACCTGCACGTTCTGCTATCAGCCTAGCACGCTGAATATCTAAGTAATGCGCTATTGTCATGATGGATAGTTTGCTTGGTTCAAAGTATGGCCTGATTTGCATAGTTTCGTTTTCAGTCCAAGCAAAGGCTAAACCTTGTGGTGTAATACCCCAAAGACTTAGCCTTAAAGTGCTAACTTTGAATCTCAGTAAAAACCCGTCACGCTCCATTTGGCAAATAGTCTTGAATGCTGCTGGCTCTGACAAACCTAGCACACCTGCCAGGTTTGTCAGATTGCTCCAAGTTTCATCACGTAAAAAGCGTAATACGACCTCACGTTTGGATTGCGCTCGTGCACAGCGTTGTTGATATGAGTTAATCAACATCGAGCATACTCTGCGCAGTGGTTAGTGACGCATTATTCATTTTACGTCCAACATCAGTTGGCTGTGATGATTGCTTAATTGCAATAGGTGTTGTTGCCTTAGTGCTTTTATTGACCAAAATAGGTGATGTAAAAAAGAACTTGGCTAGACCAGCGCCAAACAAGACAGCGCAACGTTCTGGCAAGGCTTGTAGCATGTTGGTGTCAATCAGGTTGCGTTCAGCTTGTCGTAGTGTGCGCTCGCTATTTCTGGTTTCTGTCAGTCCTGCATTGGTCTTTACTTGGCGTATTTCATCATCCACCAAAATTAAACCACTCATGCGTGCTAGCCAGTCTGCCGTGTCAGGGTCTTGAACCATATAGGCCAGTTTGATAGCACAGTTCTCATTTACCGATGCTACAACTGAGTCCGCATCCAAGTCTGCTGGGCAGTCACGCAAATCGCCTAATGATTGATGTGCAATAATGACGTGAGCACGTTTGTCACGAATAGCCCCCAAAGCTTCTAATGATGGACGCGAAATCAGAAATTTGAACTCATCCATAAATAGGCATACATGACGTGCAGATTCACGATCACGAGACTCTATAAACTGAATCATAGATAACACAAATATGCGTTGTAGTTTAAGAATGCGCGGATTTCGCATTGAGCCACGCACATATATTACTGCGCCTTGTTGCATTAGTTTTGCTAAATCCACACCATGTGTAATATTCACCGCAGCGACTAAACCAATTTCCTCCAAGTCCGATACGAATTTCTTGCCTGCCTCAGCAATGTCTGGTTGTTGTTCAATGAGTAATTGCAATGAATTAATTAGCGTTGTTTGGTTGCTATAGGCTAAGTTGGCAAATATGCGTGCTGCGCGCCTATCATCTAAGCGGTAAAAGTCTGCATCCGTGCCTTTTTCCCCAAGTGAAAAGCCCGCGGATAATAACTCTTCAATCTCGGTCGCATTTTTTTCCTGTAATGGATTCCATTGCGCGGCTTCAGCTAGCAAGTCGATATAAACATAAGGTACACCAGCCTCTTGCGCGGCTTTATGCATCACATGTGGTAAAAATTCATCATTTTTAGGATCTACTACAATGACACATTCACCTGATGACAAAGCCTGTGTCAACAAGACGCCTGCCGCAACACCTTTGCCTGAGCCTGTGGTGCCAATGATGTCAAGGTGTGTTTTGCACCATTTATCTAAAGGAATATAAACAGGCTGCTTTTGTTCATTTAAGCCAAAGAATATGCCACGTTTCAAGTTAAAATATTTCTCAGGGGCATAAGACTTCAGCGCATTTGGTAAATGCACACCAATTTGACGAATATCAGTCTTGCGGTTACGCTCAACACGGCTGGTTTTAGTGAGGCGGTGTTTAATCACTTCAATAACACTTGAGCCATATCGTATTGTGTACCACACAAAGATGGTGCTCAATATAGCCTCTAGAATAAATCCCCACAAATAATATGGTGCTAAATAAAACTCCTTGCCTGCAACATACTGAGAGATGTAAGGGATTGCAAAATAAAATCCGATTTGGAAGATTAAAGGCAACATCGCTAGGCGTATAAAATATCCACTGGCTTTATTGCTACGATTTACCCATGCCAATGAAACACAAAAGCCAAACAGCAATCCAGTGGCTGGCCATAGCAGGTCTAAGTAATGAATCCATTGATTTAAAAAATCAATAATGAGTGCGTTAAGTTTATTCAAAATATCTTGCATAGCATTAGTCCTTTTGATTTAAGTTTTGTGTTGATTTGCGACCAAGTACTTGGTGCATGGCCGCGAGGTGTTTTGGAATTTCGCTTGGATTGCTGGGCTTTATCACTTGAGAAGTTTTTTGAGCTTCAGTTAGTAATGCTCGCTCGCGAGCTGATGCAATACGGACGCCTGCTTCTGGTGTAAATAGCCCTGTTTTAGCACGAGTGATAAGTGAACGCAGGTAGCTTAGTGGCGCACCTGTGACTTTGTTTGCATTTAGGCGAGCGGCTAATTCGTCCAACACAGCCTGGGCTAATGCTGAATCAATGACATCTAATTGGGATTTGGCAATCTCGCGCTCTTGTGAAGTTAATTGCTTTGGAAAAATATAATCAGCACAACCACTAGCAACTTTTGCCGCATCGTTATCCTGTGGTAGTGGGCTTATATTTGCAGAACCTTTTAATTGCAAACCCTTAGTGGCCGATTCACCGACTGACGGCTTTGCCAATAGATGGTTTTCCCGTAAGTCAGAAAACCTATCTTTTGGTGAAAGTGGCTGTTCATTAGACTTCTGATTTGATAGTGGAAAATCAATTGCCCATAAATCTGGGTGATTTAATATCCATTGTCTACCAACAATCTGCCCCGCCTTATAGACTTTAGTGCCAAGCTTAGTCATTTCTAAAGCCTCTTCGGCACTTAAGCGTTTGAGTACAATAGAAATTGCACCAAAATACTTTAGCTCCTTAAGATAGGTTTTAAGTTGGGTAATGCCACCAGGTGACATACCAACAATAAATGACAAGTAAAATATCCAGCCGTCAGGAAAGTCCCAAAGCGTCGCGAAAACACCTTTTGCACCAAATGTTATACGTCTATCTCGGAATAATGCGCGTTTAAATGGCCTAGAAAAAGCCGTTTCAGCGCCATTGCGAACAATGTGAATTTGACTCATGGCTACCTACTAATTAGTAGCAGCCAAGGCTTGGCGTAACTCACCTACATTCCACCCTGTGGTGCGAGGTGATAATTTTTTAGGTTTGGGAATTCTGCCAGACTTAACGCCACGCCAAACTGTAGCTGGTGAGCAAGCGAATAGAGCTTTTACAACAGGTAGTCTTACGTTGGCCGAGTCAGGAAGCTGGTCAAAATATTGAAGTGATTCTGAAATGTTTGTTGATTGCATAATATTTTTCTCCGTTTCTGCAAAGTGCAGGGCGGATCAAATATTAATGCTGAGAAATTTCTATAAATCCAATTGGATCCAATTGGAAAAATAGTTAATTGGTGCTGTTACTTTTACTTGTTTTGCGAGGGCGGCCTTTTGCGTCTTTTCTGCTTCTCTCCATAGCCTCTGGTATTTCTTCTAACTTTGACTGAACTGTACTAAGCTTGAACTCAAATCCAATTTCATCAACAAATCTATTAATTTTCTTTGCTGTTTCAGGTAATGCAATCTCGTTATCAATATCGATACCTGCTTTTTTTGCTAATGCTGCAATTATTATTAAAAATGTTGTGCGCTCTTTAGGATGAATTGACTCAATATCAGTGATTTTCTTATTTTTAGACACCTGGGAGTCTTCTATCTCAACTTGATGTTCAAAGTCCTTTAGCGACTTTAAACTGACTGCCAGGAATGCATGACTTGGGATTATTGGCATAGGTTTATAGTAACCATCATCGAGCCCAGTATTTTCAAGTTTTATGACGTTTTCGAAAAAACTATCTAATAAAAATAAACTATTTTTCTCATCATAGTCTTTATGCTTTTCATACAAGCAGTATGTTTTGTTATCGCGTTCGATATAAATTCCTGAATCAGTATTTTGAACTTGGGAATTCACTTCTAAAAAATTCAACAGCCTTGCCTTAATGTAATCCTCTCCGCTGCCAAAGAGTTTTAGATCCCACAGCCCATCAATTTTGATAAGTTGAGGTGATGTGGAAACATGATAAGACTTATCTTCAAAATTTACTTGGCCGAAATTATCAGTTGACGACTCTGAAGGTGTTTCGCTGAATTGACTTATTACCACTTCCATTACATCAACTATTTTGGTGAAGTTTAATGAAAGCTTTAAATGTTTTTCTAATGCTAATTGCAAAATGTCTTTTGGTTCTACAGGCTCTGCGAATAAGGCACTTAAATAGTTTGCTGCATCATCTATTGTTAACCATTTTTTTAATTGCATTAGATTTTTCAAAATATATCCTTTATCACTAGCGGTTATTTTTTCTTGTTTTTGATGCTATCAAGATAGTCAGCCCACTGTTGCATCATAGCTTTGCGCTGCTCTATAAATCTAGTGCGATTATAAGCGCTGCCAAGGTTATCAGGCACAGTATGCGCAAGTTGGTGTTCGATAATATGTGGATCTACATTGAGGCGTTCATGTAATATTGTTCTAGCCATCGCTCTAAAGCCATGCCCTGTTATTTGTGTTTGAGTGTCATATCCCATGCGTTTGAGTGCTGCATTTACTGCGGCTTCACTCATTGGTCTTAAGGGTGAGTGTCCTCCTGGAAACACATACTCTCTATGACCAGACAAAGGTTGCATTACCTTTAAAATTTCAACAGCTTGTCTGGATAACGGAACTAAATGGTCGGTTTTTGTTTTGCTTACTACATAGCGCCATTCACCAGCATCTAAATCAATATCACTCCACTTTGCTTGTCTCAGCTCACTTGGTCTGGCGAAAACTAAGGGTGAAAGCTTAAGCGCACATTGAACGGTTACAGTGCCGTTAAACCCGTCAATTGCGCGTAGTAGCTCTGCTATATCTTTTGGGTCGGTAAAGGCAGCCATGTGTTTTGTTGTGGTTGCAGGTAAAGCGCCCTTAAGGTCATAAGTGATGTCGCGGATGGCTCTACCTGTTTGTACTGCATAGCGAAATACTTGGCCAGCAGTTTGCAACGCTCGGTGAGCTGTTTCTAGCTTATTGAGGTTTTCTATACGTTTAACTACTTGAAGAAGTTGAGGGGCGGTTATATCGGCAATTGGTACGTTGCCAATCCAAGGAAATAAGTAGAGCTCGAAGCGTCTGATCACTTTGTCTTTGTGGGTCTCCGCTTTATTTTTCATGTGAGTGCTCCACCATTCACGCGCAACTAACTCAAAGCTATTTGTAGAGCTGAGAATTTTCTCTGCTTTAATTTGTTGCCGCTTTTCACTAGGATCAACTTGATCATTGGCTAAGAGCTTTCTTGCGTCATCACGCTTATCTCTGGCTTGCTTCAGCGATACATCAGGATATGTTCCAAGTGAGAGTAGCTTTTCTTTTCCCTCAAAACGATACTTAAATCGCCACCATTTACCCCCAGCAGGGGTAACTTGCATGAATAAACCGTCTGTATCATAGATTTTATAAGGCTTTTCAGCGGGTTTTGCATTCTGTATTGCGGTGTTTGTAAGTGCCATTTTGGGGTAACTTTCCGAGTAAAAATCTCTATAATAAGAGTTACCCCACAAAGTTACCCCAGTTAGTTGGGGTATGTCAAGGAATGCTGTGCGACGGGTTGAGGCAATAAAAAAGCCCCGAAGTCAATAACTACGGGGCTTTTAGAGGCGTTACGATACTTTGTGACACCATGTTGTGGTGGTGAAAGAGGGACTTGAACCCTCGACCCCAGGATTATGAATAAGTTATGAACAAGCTTTATTTGGTTTTAATTTACTTGTAATTCCTTTATAAAACATCAATATATCAATAACTTACGAACATCCCCAGTTTTATTTTCCTTGCTTTAGATTTTAATAAATGCTATAAATTTGCTATAAATACGCTATAAATTTTTAGTGAGGAAATTCACATGGCACAAAATAGCAATGTCATTAAACAGGTAAAAATCACCAATACGATAGCCGAGCGAAACTATCCAGATGGGCTTGTGACCACTATTTGGGATAGTGAAACTAAGGGCTTTGGACTTCGAGTTAGTCCGAATGGAAAAACGCGCACTTATTTTATTCAGTTTAGAGTTAAAGGATCTAAGCAAGAACGTCTTATCAGTATCGGCAGGCATAATGACCCTTATAGGGTTGACCAAGCAAGGGCAAAAGCCGTACAGATAAAAGCAGAAATGCTGGCAGGTGTTGACCCTGTAATTAAAGCTAAAGAAATCGAAATTGAGCGCAAACGTAAGGCGGCAGACAGTGAGGCTAAAACTATTAGCTTGCGCGAAGTCATGCAGCATTACCTAATCAATAAACGCACAAAGCATGGCGAACTGCGTGACACCACAAAGCGCGACCTAAAACACCATGTGGAAAATAACCTTGGTGACTGGGCAGATAAACCAATTGCAAGCATTACTAGAGAGAAGTGCCTAGACCGTTATGAGCAAATAACGAATCGGGGTGCAGCCAGTCAAGCCACACAATGTTTTGTGAACCTGAGGGCGCTAATCAACCATGCAAGAGAGATGTTTACCAATGAAGAAGGTGAGCCTTTAATCTTTGTGACTAACCCAGTATCGCGCATGTTCAAAATAAGAAAGCCAAATCCTGAGAAGGCGAGAACTAGCCGTATCCCGTTAGATAAGATTGGTGCAGTTTGGCTAGCTCTTCAAAAGCGCCGTCTAGCGAATGCGAATATCAATGATAGAACTAGCGTTGATTACGTAATATTTCTTTTGCTAACAGGCTGCCGCAGGATGGAGGCAGGTAGTTTGAAATGGACAGATGTTAATTTGGAAAAAGGCTACTTCACATTACGTGGTGATGTGGTTAAGAATCATAATGAAATTAGGTTGCCAATTAACAGCCTGTTAAAAGACCTTTTGGAGCAGCGCAAGACAATCCTAAAAGCAGATGAAATTTATGTGTTCCCAAGTTTTGGTAAAAAACTGCCACATATTTCTGACGCTCGCGCCACGATGGGCGTAGTGAGTGAGGTTGCAGGGGTTAAAGTTTCTTTGCACGATGGCCGCAGGACTTGGGATGATATTGCAAAAGCGGCAAAAGTCAGCGACGATGAGCGCCGACAACTATTGAACCATCTGGCAAGTGACGTTCACGGCATGAGTTATTCAAACAACCCAGACCCCAAATCATTGGCTGGTGCTAGCGAAGCTGTGGCAAAGTTTATTGTGAAGCAAGTCAAAATTACCGAGGCTACCTTGCAAGGGAAAAATATTCTCAGGTTTGGCTAGCCCGATTTTTATTATCATAATATTTTGTTTTATATCGGCGTTTTTATGTTGTATTTCAATTTTTAATTTGCTAATATTTACTCACCTTACGCCATCGGGCAATTCAAAAAGCCCGTTGTAATAACATCCAAAATGGGTGTCGGCGGAAACATTTTTGTTAATGTTTACCGCGACACTTATCACAATCAGTCTGCGGTGAACCTATGCACTGGAGACTGAAATATGACCACTTCGACACTTACCCCGCTTCTCAGCACTAAAGACCTTGCAAGCCTTTTAGGTTTAAAAACCAACACCGTTGAACGCCTTCGCTGCCAAGGTCATGACTTGCCGCGTCATGTGAAACTACCCAGCGGTGCGATTCGCTATGACCCCAAAGACGTTCAAGATTGGCTAGATAAAAATAAGCATCAAACTGCGGCTTCTCAGCTAGCGGCTGCTTGACCAACTTACGTCCAAGACTACAAAACTAGCATCTAACGAATTGAAATAATTATGAAGAATAGCGCGTCACGCAGACATACAAGCCTATTGTCAGCCGCATAAAGAAAAACCCCAGTTTGGGCGAACTGGGGCAGGAGTAAAGCAATGAGCAGCAGCACTAATTTAACAGAAACTAATCATGGCATGTTTGATAAAGCCAGCTATTTGCCTGCGATTACAGGTGATATTGAAAGTAACCAATACAATCACGGCGACCAACACATAAACAAAGCCCCAGCCGACACACTAAGCCAAATGAAAGCAGCTAAGCGCTGGCTGGTACACAGAAAGAAGATTCCCCACTACGTTAGCGGTACACCACGGAATGGCACTTTAGATTCTGATTCTGATATTCAAAATTTAGCAACCTATGAGTTAGCTAAATCCGTAGTAAGTCAATACGATGGATTAGGCTTTGCTCTTGGGAAAGATGGTGAGGGTTTCTGGCAGGGTGTTGACCTTGATAATGTGACCGCTAACAGCCTAGTTGACTGTGCAGACGAAATTGGTGGTTATGTTGAAAAAAGTCCAAGTGGGCTAGGTTGTCACGCTATTGGTTACGGTAGAGAGTTTGCAACCTTAGGTTCAAATTCAACTGGCATTGAGGCTTATGCGAAAGCAAGGTTTTTTACAGTTACCGAAAATGCCATCCGACATTCACCTTTAATTTGCTTGGCTGATTATGTTGAAAGAAAACTAGCTCCAACTCATAGTGTATTGCGTGACCCTACATCTAATATCCAAGAAGTGGTTGTTCCACCACAGGTGGTAACAGAACTTCGTTCTGCCTTATTGCACATGAGAGCAGACAATTATGCCCTTTGGATTAGCATGGGTATGGCACTGCGTGAACTAGATGATACTGGGCGCGGTTTATGGCTTGAGTGGTCAGCTACTTCTGAGAAGTTTGACCCAAAAGAAGCAACAAAAAAGTGGGAAACGTTTAAGCCAGATAGTACAAGCTATCAAGCTGTTTTTGCCGAAGCACAAAGGCAAGGCTGGGTTAATCCTAATAGCAATTCGGCAAGACTTTGTTCTGAAGTTTCCCAAGAAAAGCTTTTTACTAAAACACTCAGTGATTTTCTGAAAGAGCAAACTCAGATTGAATATCTAGTTGATGATGTATTTCGCAAAGGTTGGCTATACACCATAACAGGCAGTACGGGTGCGGGCAAGACGGGCATAGCTGTCACCCTCGCTTTGTGTATTGCTTCAGGCTTTCCATTCGGAAAGTATGCTGTCAATAGTGGGATTGTTTTGTACATTGCAGGTGAAAACCCTGATGATGTTCGCGGTAGGTTTCAGGCTACATTATCTCAATATGCTTGGGGACAAGCTGTGTATGAAAGTATCCACGTTCTTGACCAGTCATTCATTTTGGAAAGTAAAATTGAAGAGCTTAAAGCTATTATTGATAACGTATTGCCAGTTGCGATTATTGTTGACACTGACCAAGCGATTTCCTTAGGTGACGATACTAACGAATGCAATAATGGCGCAAGAATGCGACATGCCAAAAATTTAAGACAGCTAACAAAAAGATCTAGCAGACCAACCGTTATTGACTTATGCCACCCTAATGCAAGTGCAAGCAGGGATACTTTAGTGCCTCGCGGTGGTAGTGCGTTCCTCAATGAAATTGATGGCAATGTTCAATGCTCACGTGATGACACGCTAACGACATTAAATAGCGACACTAATAAATTTCGCGGTATGCCTTTTATGTTGTCGTTCCATAAACGAGTTGTAAGTTTGGAACATGTTACGGATACCAAGGGTAGGAAAATGGAACTGCCCGTATTTGAGCCTTTAGGTGACCAGCAGGAGATATATATTCAAGTCCAACAATATGAGGACAAATACAAACTTCTTAAAATCATGTTTGAAAAACCTGAGCTAAACCAAACACAATGGGGGATTGAATTGGGGTACGACAAAAGCAAAGTTAGTCGCTTGATAAAAAATTTGAGAGAGACTGACCCGCCCTTAGTTAATAAAAACAGTACATTCTTAACCAGGGATGGTAAAAAAGAAGCTAAAAAAATGAGCTAAATATGTTGCAACTGACTGCAACTTTAACCACAAAAAGTTGCAACAGTTGCAGCACAACATTTTTGTGCAACTAAATTCCAAAAACTGGCAGCTAACCTGCATAGTTGCTGTAGTTGCGCTGCAACTGATATGTACAACTTTTTGTTGCGAGTTGCATAGTTGCGCTAATTAGCCCCCTTTAGGGGGCATTAGCACTGCAACTTTAATGGTGAAATTTATAGCGTATTGTAGTGACCTTAGTATTTGAAATAATAAGTTATTTTTTTCTTATCCCATTGATTTTGTGTGTTTTTATCAAGCTTTTCATTTGTTGTTTTCCTAAAATTAAGCCCTATATCAGCCATTAGGAGAAAACATGGAAGTTCATGCACACATAACACCGACCCTTCATCCCAAGAATATTGAAAAAATTGCAGACGGTGACACAGAAGTTTTACCTTATCTGAATGCAGCGGTGGAGGCTTTCTCAGAAGCATATGATTCGATTGGCAAGGTTTACGTTGCCAAAGATTTAGCTGCTAAAAATCAAGCTTGGACAGAAGATAATCGCAATATTCTTGTTGGTGAGTTGGCAGAAAAGCATTTAGCAAAAGTCTGTAAAAAATTCGATTCAGTTATTGCAAGCATGACCACTAGCATTGATGCATTAGATGGTCAGCTTAACTCACCAATCACAGCTGATGCGGAACGTTTCAACATTAGTGCAGAAATTCGTGCCCATGTAAAAGGGCTATCTGTAGAGGATAGATTGAAATTCATTGAAGATGCTTTTGCTAGTCATGACGTAGGTACATTAAGAGCCATTTTAGGTGCGCCATCTTTTCTATCGGGTATGTCTGAAAAAGAGCGTCAATTAAGAACACGTATGCTGCATGAGCAATCGTCACCCAAGACCGCAAAAACTCTAGAAGCTTTGCGAAAGGCTAAAGAAATGTTGGAAACTCGGGGCGGTTTGTTGTTCAGTGAAATGGAAAAAGCAGTTGGTGTACCAAGAAGCCGCATTTTTGAATTGCAGAGGGTTAATAAACGTGCGCTAGATTCGCTAAAAGTATAGAGCATTGATAAATACATGATGAGATCAAAAATGGATGAGTTAAAACTAGATGCATCAACACCAAAAATAAAAGGCAATCCGCAATGGGTACGTGGAATGCCTAGCCCTAACAAGGCAGGACGACCTAAGGGAATTGTTGATGCTAGAACAAAAGTTACGCAAGCCCTGCTCGATGATGCTAATGCTGTCGTGCGTGTGGTGATTGATGCTGCTTTGGCTGGTGACGTGCAAGCTGCTGGCATTGTGTTATCGCGTGTCGCACCTGCCCTCAAAGCGCAAGGTGAAAAAGTGCAATTCGACTTTGACGCAAAAGCTGGCGTTACAGAGCAAGCAGAATCTGTGCTGCAAGCAATCGCAAACGGTGAAGTGTCGCCTGATATGGGCAAGCAAATTATTGAAGCTATCTCTATGCTTTATGGCATTAAGCAAATATCAGAATTTGAGCAGCGATTAGCATTGTTGGAGGGAAAGCCATGAGTAAACTAACCAACGCAAAATGTGATGTGGCAAATAAATTTTTTATCCTTCAAGGTCGTAAAGATGACTATGCAATCATATTAGAGTACGACACTAGAAGTTTCCTTATTGATGAAGGCAACCTCGATGCATCAATCAAAGCTGCAACATTAACTCTTGGTGTATTTAAGTCTTTTTGGCAAGAGATAACAGGAAGGATACCTCATGCCCAAAACTGGGCAGTAATGACACCTACCTGTCGGTCAAAACATCCGTTCGAGTTTGAAATAGTTAATTCTCAGATAGACAATTACCTGAGAGACAATTTGTTTGAGGTCGATTTATTTGCTAAAAGTATCATCAACAGTTTTACGTAGATTGCAGCGTATTGAGCAATCCTCAATCAATCGCCAATCCAATAACTTCCCGCCACTATTGCCAATTGACTTGTGGGAAGCGCAAGCCATGGCAACTCAAGCACGATTATTGCAAGACACGCGCGAATTTTTAGCGAAGTAGCTATTGCGCTGCCAGCTACAAGCAATGACATTCACATAGCTGCGGCAACTATATTGGCTGCAACATATTCACCGCTACAAGGCGGCAGCTAGCCTGCTGCATACACTGCTTGCTGACATAAGGCTAGCATTTCACCTAAAGCTGAAAAACTGGTGATAACACATGCCTGTTTTTATTGGGTTTATGAAATGATGGCGCTAGTATTGGATGTACTCAGGTAGAGTAAACTAAAGAATACAAATTACTTCATGCAGCTTTTTATCTTATTGGCCACAACCTCAATTGAAGTGTAAATGTCTTGGCTTCTTGCTCCATACCAAGTGCCAACAGGAGCAAAACCATCATTTGCAATTGCCCCAGTTTCTTTTTGGGCGCGAGTTATGTTCATAAAAACTATATTCACTTTACTCCCAACCAAAGAGGATTTCATATCAAATTTAACGATGTCTTTAACAGGTATCAATTGATTAGAGTTTGAAATGGTTGAACCGTTTGCTATCAATGCGGATGCTTTATCATCGACATATTTAAAAACCCCTTGTCCCGATATAATTTGGGTATTACTATTTCTATAGTAGTTACCAGTATATGCACCTACAAATGAATCCGATGAGTCTTGTAAAGTTACGGGGTCGTTTGTAATATTTTCAGCTACACACAATTTCAGCTTTGAAAAGTCTTGTGGTTCATTTGCTGAATAAGAAAAATCAACCTTATCTATATATGTACCACCATCAGAGCTTGCGCGAGTAAAAACATTGCTTGGTAAAGCTGCTTGAGTGGCGCAGGCGGTCAATCCAGCTATAGCAGCCAAGGCTGCTGAAAATGTTAATTTAGTTCCCATCATTTTCCTTTCTAAGATTTAAAGTAGCTGATGCTAGAAATCACCACATCTCGCCAAAAAAAAATTGCTAAATTGCTATTCAGCCAGCTTGATTTCGCTGGCAATCCATTCATCAGTTCCTTTTATATTTTGTAGCTTTACGTAATACCTTGTCCTTATCAATGCCCCAAAGCTGTTTTGAGAATCTACGTATGCCAAAACCTCATGTGTGCAATTACCTAAATATTTTGTTTTTACATTGTCGTCTGTAATACTAGGGAATTTGGCTGTGGCTGGTGACTTTAATTTTTTCTCAATGAACCCTTGAGTCATAACAAAGGCAGTAACATCATTGCTGCAAGTTTTTTCATCTGCTATCGCTTTTTCTTCTGCTTCTTGCTTGGCTTCCTCTGCAAGTCTTGCAGCTCGCCGCTCCTCATTTTTTGCACGTTGTTCTGGAGTAGAGTTATCTTGAAAAATTTGAGGTAGCAAGGATAAAAGGATAAGAAACCCAAAGGTATAAACAATCATTCTTTTCCAGCGTGTTGGTCTCTTTGGTTTTGCGCCACATGATTGACATGTTTTTGCTTGGGTACTAACTTGGTGACCACATTCATAGCATTTAATTAAAGACACAAAAGCCCCTTTCTTCTTATTAGCACGTGCCTATAGTGCGTGGACTATATGCTACATTAAATTGATATTGACTGCATGGAAAATGCGGACAATTTGGAATTAGAAAGAATTTTTGGTGAGGTTTTGCGTAAGCATAGAGCCGCGTTTGGCATATCTCAAGAGGAGCTGGCTTTTTTAGCTGGTGTAGATAGAACTTTTGTGTCGCGCATTGAACGGGGAATTAGACAGCCTTCTTTAAGAACGCTTATAGGCTTAGGCAAAGCGCTGAAAGTGTCTGCTGCTGATTTAGTATTGGAAACAGAAAAGCTATATCTAGATAGTCTGAATAGTAAATAAATTCTCAGCAGCAATCACTATCTTGTCATAGTGCGATTACGCGCACAAATCACACATGGTTTTTTATTGGCGAGTAACGCTTACCCTTAGCTGGAGTGTTTTTTTGCTATAAATATGCTATAAATTTTTGTGTTTACAAAAAGAAAAAACGCGGCACTCTCTGGAATGCCGCGTCTTTATTGGTGGTGAAAGAGGGACTTGAACCCTCGACCCCAGGATTATGAATCCTGTGCTCTAACCAGCTGAGCTACATCACCTTGTAAATTGGTTGCCAAAACTTTAGCAAGGGCGCAATTTTAGTGGTTTAGGCGTTTATTGTCAAAGTAAAATTGCGCTTTAAATGCTAATTCTCACTTGGTTATACGTTAAATCTGAAGTGCATCACATCGCCATCTTGCACGATGTATTCTTTGCCTTCTAAACGCATTTTTCCAGCTTCTTTAGAGCCTTGTTCGCCTTTGTTTTTCACAAACTCATCGTAGGCAATGACTTCTGCGCGAATAAAGCCACGTTCAAAGTCTGTATGAATGACGCCTGCGGCTTGTGGTGCGGTAGCGCCTTCTTTGACTGTCCAAGCGCGTACTTCTTGCACGCCTGCGGTGAAGTAGGTTTGTAAGCCGAGTAGGGCGTAGGCAGCGCGAATTACGCGATTCAGGCCTGGTTCTTCTTGGCCTAGTTCGCTTAAAAAGAGTAGTTTGTCTTCTTCATCCAGCTCAGAAATTTCGCCTTCGATTTTGGCGCAGATACATACTACAGGCGAGTTTTCTACTTGACCAAGGGCGACTACTTTGTCTAGGTGCGGGTTGTTTTCAAAGCCTTTTTCATCGACGTTGGCTAGGTACATCACTGGTTTAACTGTGATTAAGCATAGTGGTTTAAGCAGTTGTAGTTCGTCTGCATCTAAACCAATTGTACGCACGGCTTTGGCTTCATTTAAGGCTGGTAATACTTTCTCTAACACGGCCATGAGGGCGATGGCGTCTTTGTCGCCACTTTTTGCTTTTTTACCTTCGCGTTGCATGGTTTTTTCTACGGTTTCCATGTCGGCTAAAGCTAGCTCGGTGTTGATGACTTCTATGTCTGAAAGGGGGTCAATTTTATTGGCGACGTGAATCACGTTGCTGTCTTCAAAGCAGCGTACTACGTGGGCAATGGCGTCGGTTTCACGGATGTTAGCTAAAAACTTGTTGCCTAGGCCTTCGCCTTTTGATGCGCCTGCTACCAGGCCTGCAATATCTACAAACTCAACAATTGCAGGTTGTACACGCTGAGGTTTTACAATGTCGATGAGTGCTTGCATGCGTGTGTCTGGTACTTCAACAATGCCAACGTTTGGTTCAATGGTGCAAAATGGATAGTTCTCTGCCGCAATACCTGCTTTGGTGATTGCGTTAAATAATGTGGATTTACCCACATTTGGTAAGCCTACGATGCCGCATTTCATCTTTTTCCCAATCTGTCTTTATAAACGATTACTGTGTTGACTGCGTATTCACTGCCTCGCCGTACTTAATGTACTGTCTTTGGCACTTCATCCTTGCCGCTTTGTACTCGTTTAAAATACAGGCGGAAAACAGCACGTTAAGTTAAATTATTTTTTAGTATGCAATTTTAACATTGCGTTTTCAAATTCACCTGCAAGCAATAAATCAAAAAGCTTTGCGCTTTCGGTAATGCTGTGATCAATGGCTATTTGTTCATCTTTTAATGGCGGCTTAAGTACAAAGTTGACTACTTCATTGCGGTCACCTGGGTGACCAATGCCTATGCGTAAACGCCAATAGTTAGGAGTGCCAAGGGCGGCATGAATATCTTTTAGGCCGTTATGCCCGCCATGCCCGCCAGCAAGTTTTAATTTAATACTGCCTGCGGGTAAATCTAGCTCATCATGAATCACCAAAATTTCAGCAGGGGTGATTTTGTAGTAGTTAGCAAGCGCCGCTACAGCTTTACCGCTTAAATTCATGAATGTCGTCGGTTTAAGTAACCAACTTTCTTGGTTGATTTTTCCGACAAGGCCAAACATTTTTGTGTCACTTGCCAATTTTGTATTGGTTTGTGCGGCAATCTGATCTATCCACCAAAAGCCTGCGTTGTGACGCGTGCGTTCGTATTTATCACCAGGATTGCCTAGGCCTACAAAAAGTTTAATTCCATTCATTGGTTATATAGTATCAATAAAAAACGCGCACTTTATAAGAAAGTGCGCGTTTAGTTTGCATGCTAATATACTTAAGCTGCTGGGGTTTCAGTAGCATCTGCGGCAGCTGAAACACCACCGCGTGTTTTAGCGATAGAAGCAACAGCGGCATCATCACCGTGCGCCAATTGTACGAACTCAACACCTTTTGGTAGTTTGATTTGAGATAAGTGAATTGAATGTCCGATTTCAAGACTTGATACATCAACTTCAATGAACTCAGGCAAATCTTTTGCTAAGCAGCTTACGTCAGCTTCTGTTTGCACGTGCGCAACAATACCGCCGCCTAATTTAACACCAGGGGCTACGTCAGCATTAGTGAAGTGGAAAGGCACTTTAACGTGGATTTTTTCGGTGGCACTTACGCGTTGAAAATCGATGTGCTGAATGGTGTTGCGTACTGGATGCATTTGAAAGTCACGTAACAATACGTTTTCTTTTTTGCCATCTACGATGAGGGTTAACACTGAAGCATGAAAAGCTTCATGACGGAATTCCAAGAATAATTCTTTAGCATTCAGTTCAAGCGTTACCGCCTCTTTACCAGCACCGTAAACTACACCTGGCACTGCGCCTGCGTGACGAAGACGGCGGCTCGCACCCGTACCTTTTGCATCACGTTTTACTGCATTGATTTCAATAGCCATTTTACTACTCCTAAATTTTATTACTTTTACTACATGATAAACTGCACACCGCGACCAGTATGCAGGGTTAAAAACTTAAATGCTTATTGAGTAAATCAACAATAACTAGAAGGGGAGCCGAAGACGGTACGGTTAGTACGGCAAGGCGAAGCCGACAGCGTTGATTTAATCGATAAGTTAATCCATAAACAGTGAAGATACAGAGTCTTCACTACTGATTCTGCGTATGGTTTCTGCTAACAATGCAGCAGCGCTTAATTGGCGAATTTTTTTACAATTTGCTGAATCAGGTCTTAATGCAAGGGTGTTTGTCACGACTAATTCATCTAATTCTGAATTTTGAATACGTTCAGCAGCGCCACCAGATAATACTGGATGTGTGGCATAAGCCACTACTTTTACCGCGCCATATTTTTTGAGTGCGGCAGCGGCTTCACACAGTGTGTTTGCGGTATCAACCATGTCATCCATAATGACGCAGGTGCGGCCAGCAACATCACCAATGATGTTCATCACTTTGGCTACGTTTGGTTTTGGGCGACGTTTGTCAATAATGGCTAAATCTGAGCTGAGTTGTTTTGCACATGCGCGGGCACGCACTACGCCGCCCACATCAGGCGAAACAATGACTAAATTTTCATGCTTTTGGCGCAGTAAGTCAGCCAATAAGATCGGCGTTGCGTAGATGTTATCAACAGGAATATCAAAGAAGCCTTGAATTTGATCTGAGTGTAAATCCATCGTGAGTACACGATTAACACCAACACCCGTTAACATGTTTGCCACGACTTTTGCGGTAATGGCCACACGCGCTGAGCGTGGGCGACGGTCTTGACGTGAGTAACCCAAGTAAGGGATGGCGGCGGTAATGCGGCCTGCTGATGAGCGGCGTAGCGCATCAACCATGACCATGACTTCCATCAGGCTATCGTTAGTAGGGTGGCTGGTAGATTGCAATACGAATACGTCGCGACCGCGCACGTTTTCTAGCAACTCAACCATGACTTCGCCGTCAGAAAATCTACCTACATCCGCGCGACCAAGTTCAATGCCTAAGTGACTAGCAACTTCTTGCGCGAGCGCTGGATTGGCGTTACCAGTAAAGACCATCATGTTGCCGTTAGACACTATTTTATTTCCTATCGTGCTAGTTGCGGTTAAAACGCTATGAAACACTAAAAAATAAAAGCGTGTAAATCAAAAAATCTACACGCTTGTTATTTCAATGTCATTTCAAACCATGCAGACTGCTTGTCTGCACTCTAAACTTAATGCAGGCTATTTGCCTGCATACTAAAATTTGGCTGAGGAGGAAGGACTCGAACCTTCGGATGCTGGGATCAAAACCCAGTGCCTTAACCAACTTGGCGACTCCCCAATATTTAATTAGCTTGTTTAATTAGACGCAAAGTCTATTAAAGGGTGCCGATTCAACCCTTTTGCAACAAAGCCCAGAACAGAAAACCCTAAGACCTCTTTCGGCTTTTTGTTGCATATTTCGTTAGCAATTTTTTCGTTAGTGACTTCTAAAAAAACAGAAGCCCCTGAACCGCTCATCCTTGCATCACCAAATTGTTTAAGCCATGTTAAACAAACTGATACTGCCGGATATTCATCACAAACTATTTTTTCAAGGTGGTTTGTAAACTCAGGGTGTATGTTTCCACTAGCTGAATTTCCAGTGCTTAATTTAGACGCCCCTGAAAAGTCCGACATTGTCTTAGGAATTGTATTTTTTGTCAATCGCTTATTCGCAAAAACTTGTGCTGTGGATACATGCACATTAGGCGTTAATACGACATAGTAGGCATCAGTCAGGTTGATGGTTTGCAACGCCTCACCTACACCTTCAGCCCAAGCATTTGAACCGTAAATAAAAAATGGCACATCAGCACCCAATTGCAACCCTAGTTTCAGTAATTCATGGCGACTTAAATTGAGGTGCCAAAGACGATTTAACGCGAGTAAAACTGTTGCCGCATCAGAGCTGCCGCCGCCTAGGCCTCCGCCCATGGGGATGTTTTTTTTAACCAATATTTCTACACCTTGCTTGCACGCGGCATATTGCTGTAATAATTTTGCTGCACGTATGCATAAATCTTGTGCTTCGGTGACATTGGCAACTGCATTGACGCGTTTAATTGCAACGTCTGACGTCGGTTTTAGGTAGATGGTGTCGTAAAAGTCTAACAGACGGAATACAGTTTGCAGCAGATGGTAGCCATCAGCACGCTGGCCTGTGATGTGCAAAAATAAATTGATTTTTGCGGGGGCTAAAAAAGGTTGAAAGTCTTGCATGGCTGGTAAATTTGCGATTTTCTTTACGTTTATTGAGGTAGTTTCTTAGTAACCTTAGTTACCAATGTTGTCAGTAGCCAATGTCATCCCATGATTCAACTAAAAGTTTCAGGTTTACTTTGTCACTTTTAAGAAAAATTTTACTCGGTAATAGATAGCCGTTTTGTTCTGAGTAGTTTTGATATTCAATCTTCCACCCGTCCTGATGCAATGTGGTTAATAAGCCTAGCTCATCCCAAGTACTATTGTGTAACGTGCTGTTTTGCGTTGTATAGCCAGCAGGGCGACCTAGCGACCAGTCGGCAAGCCCAGTAAGCGGCAGTTGCCAGCCTAATGCGGACTGCGTGAGCGTTTCGGCATCGTTGGCGGAGAAACTGTTGCCATTGGCATCGATTAAAGTGATTTGAGTTGCAGATTTATTAATGCTTGCCACTTGGCCGCCTAGCGGTGAATAAAGTGCAATGTCATCATCGCTAGTATCATGCTGCCAATGTAAGCCACCAGAAAACCCTTTGCCCTGTGTTTGTACGCCAATACGACCTTTTAGCGAAAAGTGCTGGATGTTTGCAATACGCTTTAAATGTGCTTGATTGAGCTGTTGTGAGGCATTGCTTGGCACTGGTTTGATACTAGACACACCAGTACAAGCTTGCAGCAACGATAACAAACCAAGCAGCAACCAAGGCCTGCGGAATAAAGGCTTAACGGCAGTGATCATCAGCAACGGTTATGATTTGAATTTGTTAGCGGTGCTGATGAGCACCTCGTTATCAGGGTGAGTGATTAAGGCCTCTGCCCATATTTTTTTTGCCTGGTCGTATTGTCCTTTTTGCCATAGCGCTTCACCTAAATGCGCCGCAATTTCAGGGTCAGGGTTGATGTCATAGGCTTGTTGTAAGTATTTAATCGCTTTATTTAAATTGCCTTTACGATAATGTGCCCAGCCTAGGCTATCAAGCATGTAATGATCGTTAGGTGAAAGGCTCAGCGCTTTTTCTATCAATTTTATTGCTTCATTTAAGCGGATATTTCGGTCAGCAAACGAGTAGCCAAGGGCGTTGTAAGCAGCGGCAAAATCTGGCTTTTCAGCAATCGCCCTGCGTAATTCAGACTCCATGAGATCAAATTTCTGTACGCGTTCGGCAGCGAGTGCGTAGTCGTAAACCAAATCTGGCGTGTTAGGCAGGTTTTTGACAGTTTTATCTAACAGCTCAAATGCATCTACATTGCGTTTGGCTTTTGCAAGTAATGCGGCTTGTGTTTGAATCACAATAATTTGCTGTTCGGCATTTAAGTCTTCTACTGCATCCAATAGCTCAATGGCTTTATCAACAGACTGCGTGCGTGCGATGACGTTAGCCAAGCTGATTTGTGCTTCAAGGTGGCGTGAGTCAGCAGATACCTTTTTATACCAATCAATCGCATCTGCATCATGATGTTGTTTTTCAGCAGCTTGCCCAAGATAAATATAGAGTTGGTCTGACTCTTTGAAGTCCTGTGTGAGTGCTAGTTTAAAATAATGTTCAGCAGCCAGGTAATCTGCAGACTGGAACGAAAGTAAACCAACAATAACGGTCACTTCAGCACTATTTTTAGCGGTACTATTTTGAGCGTATTCCAGTATTGCTGGATACTCTTTTTTTGCCGCATCATATTGCTTTTGGTTGACCAGTAATTTGGCTAAATTAATCCGCACTTCATTGGCATCAGGGTGGTTACTTAAAAACTCGCGATAACAATCTAGCGCGGCTTGCGGTGATTGTCGATACAACACCTGACCTTTGAGTAATGCTGCTACGTGCCAACCTGGGTGAAGTTCCTCCGCATTGTTGAGCGCTTTTAATGCAACCGTATCTTGGTTGGCAATCCAAGCTGCCTGAGCGACTGCAAATTGCGCCTCGGCGAGGTCGGGGTAAGGTTTTGCCAGCGACTGTACCAGGTGCAACACGCCGGCTTTATCTGTGCTACGACTTAGTATTCCATTGAGATATAAAAATCCGCTCGCGCGGTTTTCTTCTTTTGAAAGCAATTTTGCTAAATAAGGCTCAGCTTCATTGAGCTTGCCAGTGGCAATTAACATTTCTGTTGCGGCTTGCTGCGCTTCAGTTGAGTCAGCATCAAGTTCGACCCATAGCTTGATGGCAGGCACCGCCAAGCCGGGCACATTACCAAAAGCTGCAATTTTAGCTGCACGTTCTGCGAGACGTGGGTCGCGCTCTGTTTTAGCTAACTCATAAAATATGGCACCAGACATGCCTATTTCACCGCGCTGCCCTGCGATTTCGCCAACCAGATATTTATAGATAAACTCAGCGCTTAATTCATTTTTATGGCCCGCATTTTGTTCACTATGGTTTTCAGCGGTTTCTGTCGCCGTGACAGTTTTGATGTGATTTTTGCTGGCACAACCACTAACCCCCAACGCGGTTGCTGACAAAAATATCCAGAAAACGGTGGGTAGAATGCGCGATATCTTCTTTAATAGAGGCTTATTCAATGAAGTTTTAGAGTTTTGATGCCAGATCAGATTATGCATAGAGTTGAGTTTATCAGTTAGTGTTGCTGTGTTTATTAGGGTCTATTGTTTAGCATCTATTGTGGTTCTATTACGGTTGAAACGTAACGCATTGTTTAAATAACACTGTATGATGCGTAGCCTTCTCTTAGTCCGTGACAGTGGCGTCGAGTTCCGACATAATTATGAATTGACTGCAACGTAAGTCAAGAGAACTTTCCAACAGGTTAGGTTTGCAGCTAGATAGATTTACAATATGTTTTCAATAGATTTGCGTTTATTGAATTAAGTATTTACATTTTTATCATAAATTGAATGTCTTAAAAATTGAGTGGCTATGAATAATTTTACAGTAGAGGCCATCGAACTCACGCGAGTTTATGGTGGTCGAGAAGCAGTCAGTAACGTGAGTTTCACTTTGAGTAAAGGTGAAGTGCTGGGCTTTTTAGGTCCTAACGGTGCGGGTAAATCCACCACCATGAAAATGCTCACCGGCAATCTCGCGCCTAGTCATGGTTCTGTCAAAATCTGTGGTATCGATATGATAGAAAATCCGAAAGAAGCCAAAGCGCTCATCGGTTATCTCCCTGAAATGCGCCCGCTTTATAAGGAGCTGACGGTAGATGAATATTTAATCATGGCGGCACGCCTGCATCGCGTGAGTTCAAAACACATTAAAAGCGCAGTAGAAACCGCAAAAGAACGTTGCGGTTTGGGTGACATGAGTAAACGTTTGATTGAAAATTTATCTAATGGCTATCAACAGCGTGTTGGTATTGCACAGGCGATTATTCATCGCCCAATGGTGGTGATTTTAGATGAGCCTACAGTGGGGCTAGATCCTATCCAAATCCGTGATATTCGTGCCTTGATTCGTGAGGTGGGCGGTGAGCATAGCGTGATTATTTCCACTCATATTTTGCCTGAAGTTGAAATGGTCTGTGATCATGTGCAGATTATTGATAAGGGTAAATTAGTGTTTAATGGCGCGATTGACGTCCTGAAAAAACAGCGTATTGGCAACAAGTTGTTAATTAGCATGCATAACCCTCCTGCGGCAGATGCAATGCTCAGTATTGCTGGTGTCACTGAGGCTGAAAGTTTGCCTGGTGGCCTGATCCGTGTTCGTTTTGCAGAAAATGCAACGCCGGCAGAGGCGATTGTGCAAGCAGCAGTGCAGCACGGTTGGGGCTTATATCAAATTGCGCCAGATCAAACCAGCTTAGAAGATGTATTTATGCAGCTAACGTATCAAGAACAAGTTGCAGAAGAGCAGCCAGCGGCTTAAGGGATTAACCATGATTATCAATGTAGCAAGAAAAGAATTAAAAAGCGTGTTTGCCTCACCTATGGGCTGGGTCATATTGTCGTTACTGATGTTTGCATTTGGTACACAGTATCTTAATGGCGTGAATGATTACTTTGCCGTGATGTCGGGCGCTATGCGCCCAGCTGAGCGCACTGGGGTGACACAGTTTGTTGGTCAGTCGGTGTATGGGTTGGCTTCATTTATTATGTTGTTTGCGGTGCCATTGCTCTCTATGCGCTTGATTGCTGAAGAACGCCGTAGCCAAACACTGCCATTTTTATTTAGTGCGCCAATTTCACTTACTGAAATAGTCGTGGGCAAATTTTTGGGGCTAGTCGGCTTTCTAAGCATCTTAATTATTTTTATTGCCGCCATGTTATCCACGCTTAACATTTGGTCTGATATTGACTTTGGGTTTATTGGTGCCAATTCAGTGGGCTTGTTATTGATGGTGGCAAGCTTTTCTGCACTTGGACTTTATTTCTCAAGTTTGACACAGCAGCCGGTGGTTGCCGCAATTTTGACCTTTGTTGCCTTGTTTGCCTTGATGATGTTTGATCGTTTTTTTGCAGGCGATCCTGGCAATATTCTGGCAAATTTATCACTCACGCGCCACTTTCAAACGTTCTCTGGCGGCTTGATTGATACTGCCGATATTGCTTATTTTATTCTCTTTACCGTGACATTTTTAACCTTAACAGTGCGTCGCTTAGATGCCGACCGCTTACGTGGTTAATTGGAATTATTTGATATGAACATCAATCGTAAATTACGTTTTCAGTTGTTAATGCAAAACTGGTTTTTTGTCGTATTTTTTTTAATGCTGGTGGTGTTGCTAGGCTATCTTGCAAATCAGTACCATGTTGCAAAAGATATTACTCAGGCCAACCGGAACATTCTCACGCAAGGCAGTGTTAATGTATTAAAGCAGATGAAAGGCCCGGTTAACATCACCGTATTTGCGACTAAAGATGACACCTCTAGCGGTGACAACTTTCGTAAGGGCATTGTCGATTTTGTTGCGCGTTATCAGCGCGCAAAAAAGGACATTCACTTAACCTTTATTAACCCTTCTCAAGAGCCAAAGCTGGCACAAGATGCAGGCGTTAAGACCGATGGCGAGGTGGTGATTGAGTATCAAAAGCGCGTTGAGCACATTACGCCACCGTTTGCGGAGCAAGAGGTGACTAATTTGTTGGTCAGGCTATCGCGTACCAATGAGCAAGCGGTGATGTATTTAGATGGTCATGGCGAGCGTAATTTGTTAGGGGTTAGAAACCATGATATTGGTGAGTTTGGTAAGCAATTAGAGGCCAAGGGCTTTAAGTTTGCAAACCCCGATTTAACCATTGCACAAGCTGTACCTAGCAATGGTGCCATGCTGGTGATTGCTAGCCCGCAAGTTGATGTGAGTGATGTTGAAGCTAAAAAAATTAAAGCTTATCTTGATGCGGGTGGCAACTTGTTGTGGTTGCTGGATGATGATAATTTGCGCGGGTTAAATGAGGTGGCTGATTATCTGGGTTTACAAGTATCCCCTGGCATCGCCCTAGATATGGCCTCAGCGCAATATGGCGCAGATGCGCGTGTCGCATTCGCCAGTCTTTATGGTGAGCACGCAATTACCACTAACTTTATGTTGCGTACTTTGTTTCCTGAAGCGCATCAGGTGACGGCAAAAGGCACGGATGAAAATGGCTGGAAAGTGAGCAATTTAGTAGAAGTGGCGCCTAACGGTTGGTTGTCTGCAAAGAAATTAGCCAAAGATGCCAAGCCGGTATTTGATGAAAAAAATGATAAACGTGGACCAATAAACATTGGCGTAGCTTTAGAGCGCACTTATGGCAAAAAAGGTCAGCGTGTAGTGGTGATGGGCAATGCCAACTTTTTATCAAATACTTTTATTACTAACGGCGGCAATTTAGATTTAGGTGTGAATATCGTCAACTGGCTAGCAGGCGATGACAATCTCATTACCATTCAACCGATGCCGCTTAAAGACATCAATGTTTCCATTCCTGATACCGATCAAGGTCGCCTTGTTGCCTGGATCGTGTTTCATGGCTTTCAATATTTTATCCCACTCGGGTTTATGGTTGCAGGTTTTTACTTTTGGTGGAAACGTAGAAGAGCTTAAGCTAGCGATTGGTTTAATAATAAGAGCGCTCAACGACCAAGCTCAGGAAGCGTATCGTCACCTGAGCCTGGCGAAGGGTAGCAAGTTTCAAGTTTAATTTTTGTTTGATAAGGCAACCATGAAAAAACGTTGGCTACTTAATTTAATTTTATTCAGTGTGGTGGCAGGTTTAGTCGCATTTTTATATTCGCGTCCAAAATCTGAGGCAATTAAAGAAAGTGCGTATGAAGTATCACACTATAAATTAGCGGAATTCAATTCAATTAGCATTGAGTTTCCGACCAAAGCCGCCGTAACTTTTGAAAAAATAGAGGGTCTGTGGCGTTTGACAGCGCCGCATAAAACACGCGCAGATCAAACTTCTGTGCAACGTATTTTAGCCATTGTTGCTGCAAGTAGCCCAGAAAAAATCACCACAGAAGATTTAGGCAAGTTTGGGTTGAACAATCCGTCTATTAAACTCAAGTTATTTAGAGATCAAAATAATTTAGAAGTATTTTTGTTCGGCACTTACAACCCAGTCACTGGCGAGCAATATATTGCACACAGAAATATCGTTTACTTAGTGTCTAGTACATACGCCGAGGCCGCCTCTACGCAAGTCATTGAACTCATTGATAAGGCGCCGCTCAAGCCGACTGAAAAAGTCGCCGGATTTAACTTCAGTCATTTAGAGCAATGGGAAGAATCTAAATTGAACGTGGATTTGGTGGATGGCAAATGGAAGATTTCTATCGCTAGTGCCAAACCATTGCAAAATGAGCTCAACGAGTGGCTGGACTATAATTGGGTACATAACTTGGCTAAATCAGTCGAGTTATATACACCAGACCGTAAAGCCACGTACCCTTCATTTGAAGTGAAATTGTCAGACGGTAAAAAAATACATTTTGACAAAATTCAAGAGTCACCAGATTTAATACTGGGTCGTCCTGACGAGGGGTTAAAGTATACCTTCCCTCAAGACGTGGGGTTCGTCATGTTGAATCCGCCGCTTAATTTACCAAATTAGTCACAGTTTCTGCGCTACGATGCTATGTGGATGGGTGTGTTAACGAGGCAAGATGCCAGAGCTTCCAGAGGTTGAAACCACTAGGCTTGGCCTGTTACCTTTATTGAATCAATCGGTGGCGCAAGTGACGATTCGCAGTGGCTCACTGCGCTGGCCAATCCCGTCAGATTTACCCGACATACTTACTGGTCAAACGCTTCAAGCATTAACGCGACGCGCTAAATATATTTTGGCGCATTTTGAACACGGCGTTTTACTGTTGCACTTGGGTATGTCGGGGCGGATTTGCTTGCTAGCGCAAAATGAGCCGCCACAAAAACATGATCACTTTGATATTTGTTTTGCAAATGGGCAAGTATTAAGGCTACGTGACCCGCGCCGTTTTGGCGCAGTGTTATGGGCAGGGCCGCAGCCTGAACAGCATGTATTGTTAAAAGCATTAGGCCCAGAGCCGCTAAGTGATGCATGGTCAGGACAATATCTATATACCCAACTTCGCACACGCTCAGCCGCTATTAAAACCACTATCATGGATAGTCATTTAGTGGTTGGTGTGGGTAATATTTACGCCAGTGAGTCGTTGTTTCGGGCACGTATACAGCCTGAGGTGCCAGCTAAAACCTTAACGCTGCTGCAATGTGAACGATTAGTGGCCGAAATAAAAAGTACCTTGCAAGATGCGCTTGCCGCGGGCGGTAGCAGCTTGCGTGATTTTTTTGGTGCAGATGGCAATCCCGGCTATTTTCAGCAGCAATACTTTGTCTATGGACGTGCTAATGACAAGGGAGGCGAACCATGCCGAGTGTGCGGCGCGCCCATTAAGATGATTCGGCAAGGACAGCGTTCAACTTTCTATTGCGCTACTTGTCAGCGCCTAGATTAACCGTTCAATGCTGATGTGGGCGAGCTGCGTGTTCGTGTAAATACCCATGTGGTTGATGCGGTGTCCCGGCTATTTTTTGCGGTAACAGTGAGCCTAAAATCATCCCCACCACACTCACACCTAAGCCAATGAGTTGCGGTGGAATTAAACTGGCTTCTCCAATCAGCACTTCAATCATCACCCAAGTGCCTATGCCGCCAACAATGGCTGCCAGAGCGCCTTGTGAGGTAGCCTTTTTCCAAAAGGCACCAAAAAACAGCGGTACAAATGCGCCAGCAAGTGTGATTTTATAGGCAGACTCCACCATGCCGAAAATCGAGAGTTCTGTGTTAAGTGCATAAAGTAATACGCATAGTGCAAAGCCAACCAGGCAAATACGCATGACACGTAAAAAGCCTTTATCCGTGAGGTGTGGTATATAACCACGTACGATATTTTCTGCAAACGAGATGGAGGGTGCGAGTAGAGTGGCGGATGAGCAGCTCATAATCGCGGAGAGTACTGCGCCAAAAAAGATGGCTTGTGTAAAAATCGGTGTGTGTTGCAATACTAAAGTCGGTAAAACTCTTTGTGAATCTTCTAGTACGAGTTTGCCGAAAAGTACAGGATCAATCAGCGTGGCGGCATAGGCAATAAACATGGGCACAAAGGTGAAACAGAAATAAACACTGGCGCCTAAAATAGAACCCCATAACGCAATTTTTGCACTCTTGGCTGATGTGATGCGCTGAAATACATCTTGTTGCGGAATGGAGCCTAGCATCATGGTTATCCAACCACCTAAAAAAGTGACCCATACCCAAATATCCGCGCCTTTTGGAAATAAATTTAGCTTGCCAGCGGCACGTGCGTGCTCTATCACAGGGGCTACGCCACCTGTCATGCCAGAAACAATGTTGCCAATGTAAAGTAAGCCGCCAATCACAACAATCATCTGCACAAAGTCTAATACCGCCACTGAGAACATGCCGCCAAATGTGGTGTAGGTCAGCACAATGGCGGTGCCGAGTATCATGCCAGCTTCTTCACTCACGGCACCATTGGTGATCATGTTGAAAATCAGCCCTAATGCTTTGATTTGCGCGGCAACCCAGCCTAAATATGAAATGACAATGGCAATGGTAGTGAGTACTTCTACCGTGCGGTTATAACGCATGCGATAAAAGTCACCGAGGGTGATAATGTTGAGTTTGTACAGTTGGGTAGAAAAGAAAACCCCGGCAATAATCAAGCATAAACTGGCACCAAAAGGGTCAGCGGCAACGCCGTTTAATCCTTCGGTGACAAAGGTGGATGAAACGCCAAATATAGCCTCAGCGCCAAACCAGGTAGCAAATACAGTTGCCATGACAACGGGCAAGGGCAGATGGCGGCCAGCTACTGCGTAATCTTTAGTATTTTTGACGCGGGTGGCTGCGACCAGACCAATGGTGATAGAGATTAGTAAGTAAATAGCGACAAACCAAATCAGCATTGCTTGATCCTTGTAGATTATTCTTCACGTAACCAAGTTTGTGATCGGCCAAATAGCGATATACCAATAAATCCGCGTACTTCTAATTTGCTGCCCGTTTGATCTAGCGTCATTTTACAGCTATAAGTTTTACCATTTTCAGGATCAAGAATCTCGCCACCTTCAAAATAGTCAGCTTTTTGTTTAATACCTTTCACAATGGTCATGCCAATAATGCGCTTTCCTTTGCGTTCATCTGTACATTTATCGCAAATGGCATCACCAGTATCCGTAGGAAGTAAGCCTTTTTCAATGACTGCACTATATTCACCGTTAATTTCAGTGATTCTAATGAGTGAGCGAGGTTTTCCCGTATTATCGTCTATCGCCTTCCAAAGGCCAGCAGGCGTGTTATTGGCGGCAAAGGATATGTGGGTAATACATAACAGGATGATACTTAAAACATAGGCTGATTTAATTTTCATGGTGAACTCCTTAATAAATTTAGGAAATAAAAAAAGTATTGATTAACACTAATATCTCGACAAATGCGAGCAGGGTGATTGTGATTGCTAGCCGCTTTTGCCAATAAGTTTGCTGTTGCTGAGTTTTGATTAGTTGATTAATTGAATCACAGATTGGAGCGTTAATTTCAACCTGTGTTTTTTGGCTGAGAAACTCATGTAGCAATCGTGGCATTTCTGGCAGATTTTTTGCAATAAAAGGGATTTCATTTTTTAGCGTTTTAACTACGGCACGCCAGCCTACTTGTTCGCTCATCCAGCGTGTTAAAAAAGGTTGCGCACTTTTCCATAAGTCTAAGTCGGGGTCCAACTCGCGACCTAAACCTTCAATATTTAGTAAGGTTTTTTGCAGCATAATCAGTTGTGGTTGGATAATTACACCAAAGCGGCGTGCCAGTTGAAACAGGCTTAACAAGGTCCGCGCAAATGAAATATCTTTAAGCGGTTTATTAAAAATAGGTTCACAAATCGCGCGCACAGCAGTTTCTAACTCTTCACGTTTTGTATCCGCAGGCACCCAGCCGGAATCAATATGCGCTTGTGCCACATCGCGGTAATCGCGATTAAAAAATGCTAAAAAATTACGTGCCAGATAGTATTTATCCGTATCGCTTAAGGACCCCATGATGCCAAAATCCAAAGCGATATATTTGCCGTCATCCGCTACTTGAATGTTGCCAGGGTGCATATCCGCATGAAAAAATCCATCTCGAAATACTTGTGTGAAAAATATATCGACGCCATCACGTGCAAGCTTGGCAATATCAACTCCTTTTGCAAGCAATATGTCGCGCTGACTAATGGACGTGCCATGCATACGTTGCATGACCATGACTTCTTTGCGGCACCAATCCCAATGGACCTCAGGCACAATCAGCATCGATTTATCGGCAAAGTTGCGCCCCAGTAAGCTACAGTTGGCGGCTTCCAAGGTTAAATCAAGCTCGCTTTGTGTGTGCCTTGCAAACTCTGTAACAATTTCACGTGGTTTGAGTTTTTTAAATTCCGCTGAAAGCACTTGAATCAGCCAGGCCATCGTATCCATCAAGCGCAAATCTTGCGCAATGGTTTTATCAATATCAGGGCGCAATACTTTTACTGCGACAGGTTGGCCGTCTGGCAAGTGGGCAAAGTGTACTTGCGCGACAGATGCGCTGGCAATGGGTGTTTCATCGAACTGTGAAAAAAGCGCTGTCAGCGGTTGGTTAAAAGCGCTGGTAATCACTTGCTCAACCTCAGCGAAAGTGAAAGGCGGCACTTGATCCTGTAGTTTTGCCAGCTCATCTGCAATGTCGAGCGGGATTAAATCACGTCTGGTAGAAAGCATTTGTCCGAATTTAACAAAGATTGGACCTAATGTTTCAAGGGCTAAGCGTAGGCGCTCGCCGCGAGAACGCTGTTTGTTACGCCAAAATAGTAAGCCGCTAACAATAGATTGCAGTGGTTTTAACTTGGTGTGGCTTAAAATTAGCTCGTCCAAACTAAAGCGTAACACCGTGAAAATAATATAGATTAGCCTGAAAATGCGCATAAATTTACTGAACGTTCTTTTTTACTGGTTGGATGGAGTTGGTTTCTGCAACATTTGTTTTGGCAAGTTTATTTAATCTTTTTTCAAGGCGCTCTACATCTGCACGAAGCGTATCTACTTCTGCATTAAATTGTTCGACATGACGCTTTTTAGCAATCATCGGCTTTTCTTCCTGCCAGTACTCGCTCAGCATTTCAGTCAGGTTAATGCAGGATTCCTTCACGGTGTTGACTGCCTGGCGACCCAGTTCGCCGAGTTTATAAGCAGGCACATCGCCTATTAGCTTGCTTAAATCATCTTCATATTCCCAGCGCATGTTGCTAAATACTTTAGCTAACTCGGTTGCCAAGTGGGTATCACCATCAATTTTAATTTGTAATTTGGCGGCCTCATCTTTTGCAATTAAACGTAACAATAAACTTGGCGCAATGGTGATAGTAGCGTCTGGAATATTGGTATCACCTGCAATCGCCAAGCTACCGTTCTCTAAAATGACTAACGATGTGTTCAATAGCGCGATATTAAGCTGCACTGACTTGCCTGCAAATGGCTGTAATAATTCATTCGCCCAGCAGTTCTGGGCGAGAAGATGCTGTAGCAATTGAGTGGAAATCGGCTTAAACATCAGGTTTTATAACCCTTGTGCAAGGCAACGACGCCCGCTGCTAAATTATAGTAGTCAACTTTACTCAAGCCTGCGTCTATCATCATTTGCTTGAGTGTTTCTTGGTCTGGATGCATACGAATAGACTCAGCAAGGTACTGATAGCTTTCCGCATCTTTAGCCAGCAATTTACCCATGAGTGGTAATAGTTTGAACGAGTAGGCATCGTAAACCTTAGCCAGTGGCTGCCAAACTTTCGAGAATTCCAGCACTAATAGCCTGCCGCCAACTTTGAGCACGCGCTGCATTTCAGCGAGTGCGCGGTCTTTATGCGTCATGTTGCGCAAACCGAACGCTACAATTACACAGTCAAAATATTGGTCAGGGAAGGGCAGTTTTTCTGCATCGCATTGTAACGCTGGCACATTTAAACCAGCATCCAGCATGCGGTCACGTCCAACGCCTAACATTGAAGCGTTGATGTCGGTGAGGATGACTTGGCCGGTACTACCCACTTCTTTGGCAAATAGTTTAGATAAATCGCCGCTGCCACCAGCAATATCCAGCACTTTGTCGCCAGCACTTACGCCGCTGATGCTGACTGCAAAGCGCTTCCAGCTGCGATGCAACCCTGCAGACATCACATCATTCATGAGGTCATATTTACTGGCAACGGAATGAAAAACCTCAGCGACTTTTTTTGCTTTTTCAGCTTCCGCAACCGTTTTGTAGCCAAAATGAGTATTTTGTTCGGTGGTCATGATATTGATTCCTCTAAACTTGCGCTTTGCGCTTAATGCCAGCGGCACTTAATTTACCTAAGTATTCCAGCCACAATGCCTCATAGTCACGCGCTAACTCATACAGGTAATCCCAAGAGTATAGGCCAGTATCGTGGTCGTCAGAAAACACAAGCTTTACCGCATAATTGCCAACGGGTTGTATGGCAGTGATATTGACATCTTCTTTGCCGACTTGTAGCACCTCTTGCCCCACGCCATGCCCGCGCACCTCTGCTGAGGGCGAGTAAACGCGCAAAAATTCGCAAGACAACATGCACTCAGTACCGTTATCAAATTTTATTTCCAGCAGCCGTGAAGATTGATGCAGTTTAATATCAATCGGGCGTGGAGAGTTAGGGGTTAGGCCGCTCATAAAGATTCAATTGTTTTCAAAAGTGAGATGATAACAGAATGACTTGGCTAGATTGCAAAACGAAAACAATTGTTGAGATTGCAAGAGGGTAACCGCTGGTTATAAAAAACAAACCGCTTATCAGAATCCTATTTAAAATGTAATGAATAGTTAATTGATTTGTTTGCATATTAGATTAAGAATGATAGAGTTACGCTACCTAAAAGTGGTTTGAGGACCATCATGGCTGACAATAAATTAGCACAACATTTTGCTGTATATTCTGAGTGGCGCAAGGCGCTGGTTGATACCATCTGTGATTATCGTAGTTGGCTCAATGAGCAAGAACTTAATGATGCTCAAGTTGATCAGCGCATACAGCAGTTGCTAGAAAGATTGCGTGAAGACAAGCTAAATGTAGCCTTTGTTGCAGAGTTTTCTCGTGGTAAATCAGAGCTCATCAATGCGATATTCTTTGCAGGCTATGGTACGCGTTTGTTGCCGTCAAGTGCGGGTCGTACCACCATGTGTCCTACAGAACTGCTATACGACAAAACCAAACCGACTTCAATCATGATGTTGCCGATTGAAACACGGCTTTCTGATGCCACCACCTCTGAATACAAGCGTTATCCTGAAGAGTGGAAAACCGTCACATTTGATGTCGACTCAAACGAAAGTATGGTCGATGCATTTAAGGAAGTCAGTAATACCAAGTCTGTTTCTGTGCAAGAAGCTGAAAAATATGGCTTGTTTGACCCCAATAGTGCAGATGATGCGTTGGGTTTAAATAAAGATGGCACCATTGATGTGCCGTGTTGGCGTTATGCGGTCATCAACTTTCCTCATCCTTTGCTTGAGCAGGGCTTGGTTATTTTAGATACCCCAGGCTTGAATGCGATTGGTACCGAGCCTGAGCTTACACTTAACATGTTGCCGAACGCACATGCCGTATTGTTTATATTGGCGGCTGACACTGGCGTGACTAAGTCTGAAATTGATGTGTGGCGTCAATATATCAGCGGTACGCGTTGGAAACAAAAGGGTCGTCTTGCAGTGCTCAATAAAATTGACGGTCTTTGGGATGAGTTAAAAAGCGAAACAGAAATTCAAAAAGAACTGACTAAACAAATTAAAACAAGTGCAGAGTTGCTTGGTTTAGATATCCATCAAATATTTCCGGTTTCTGCACAAAAGGGCTTGTTGGCAAAAGTTAACAATGACCCGGCTTTGCTTGTGAAGAGCCGTGTACTAGAGTTGGAAAAAGCCTTATCTGAAGAGCTTATTCCATCGAAAAAGGAAATCGTCCGCGATAATACGCAGAATGAAATAGAAGATTTAATCGCCAACTCACAGATTATTCTAGAGGCGCGTTTTTCAGGCATTAACGACCAGTTGGTTGAGTTGCGTGGCTTGCGTGGAAAAAACGAAGACGTAGTTGAGCACATGATGAATAAGGTCAAAGTTGATAAAGAAAACTTTGAAAAAGGCCTGCAGCGCTTCCAAGCCTTACGTAGTATTTTCTCGCAACATACAAATCGCCTATTTACTCTATTGGGAATGGAATCGCTCAAATCGCATGTGCATAAAACACGTGAAACCATGATTGATGCAAATTTTACTAAAACCATTCGTGGGGCGATGGATAATTTTTTTAGTGAATTAAAAAGCCGTTTAATTTCATCTGACACACAAATTGATGAAATTAAACGCATGATGGATGTCATGTACGAGAAATTTTCTAAAGAGCATGGACTACGCAAATCAGAGCCGCCGGTATTTTCAACTTTACGTTATCAAAAAGAATTATCAAAATTAGAGCGTGCGTATAAAGAGCAATTTAATACTGCATTTAATATGATTGCTAATGAAAAAATGACATTAACCAGCAAGTTCTTTGAAACTTTGGCGAGCCGAGTGATTCATGTATTTGAAGTGGCTAATCGTGATATTGAGAACTGGCTAAAGGCCGTGATTGCGCCAATGGAATCTCAAGTACGTGAGCATCAATTGCAATTGCGTCGCCGTTTAGAAAGTATTAAACGCATTTATAAGGCGACCGATACCTTAGAAGACAGAATTTCTGAATTGGAAGTGATTGAGAAAAGCATCCAGGCACAGTTGGAAGATTTAAAAGTATTGCGTATGCACATGAAAAATGCATTAGCATTTGAACCCGCAGCGGAAGTAATAGCGGCCTAAGTTTAAATTCACACCAAATAAAAAAGGCTGCAGTGCAGCCTTTTTTATTTGGTGTAGGAGTGAAAACCTAAAGTTGAGAATCAGCGACTCGCCAACAAGAGTGTTTTCATTTTTTGCATGGCTTTTTGCTCAATTTGACGAATACGCTCAGCAGAAACACCGAATTCTGCCGCAAGTTCGTGCAAGGTTTTTCCACCAGTTTCTTGTAACCAGCGTGCTTCCACTACGCGACGACTTCTATCGTCTAAGTTCTGTAGTGCGCTTGTTAAGTCCGTAGTTTCGGCGAACTCAGCTTGCTTGGCTTCTAATGCTTCTGACGGGGTCAGGCTTTCGTCTTGCAGGTAAGCAATCGGGCTGTAATGCTCATCGCTATCGTCATCGATGTTGGCTTCAAGCGAAATTTCATGACCATTAAGACGTGTTTCCATCTCAAGCACTTCTTCAGGCTTAACATTAAGTTCGCGAGCAATATGGGCAATTTCAGTCGGTTGCAGGCTGTTGATGCCTGATTTCATACTACGTAAATTAAAAAATAATTTACGTTGCGCCTTGGTGGTGGCAATTTTTACCAAACGCCAATTACGTACAATATATTCGTGAATTTCTGCTTTAATCCAGTGCATTGCAAATGAAACCAAGCGTACGCCGCGTTCTGGGTCGAAGCGTTTGACGGCCTTCATCAGCCCAATATTGCCTTCTTGAATTAAATCTGCTTGTGGCAAGCCATAACCAGTATAGCCACGTGCGATACTCGCAACCAAGCGTAAATGTGAAACGATGAGCCTGCGCGCAGCTTCTAAATCATTTTCTTGTTTAAATTTGACGGCGAGCGAATGCTCCTCTTCAGCAGTTAAAAGAGGGTAAGCTTTAATGGCCCTAGCGTAATGCTCTAGGCTATCGGTTGCGGTTAATACAGGTACTACTGTTAAGGCATTAGTCATTGAGTTTTAATCCTCCGATGCGGTATTTTAGCACTCATAATGAGAGAGTGCTAGTGCGTCAAAAGTTCCATTAAATAGTTTGTTATTCGTGAACAACAAAGTTGTTTACATAGTAAATTATATTACCTGACATTTTGGATAAGTTTGTTCGCTACTAATTAACCGTATTAACTAAATTTCGTCTGAGTATTGTTTAGGACGTGAGCTCACTAGCAATCATCTCGGCCTGTTTCAATACAGTTTCAGTCGCTAATATCTCCATATCAGGTGGATACCCAAACTGCCTGAGTGTGCGTTTGACGATGACTTTTAATTTGGCTTTTACGCTTTCTTTAATAGTCCAGTCAATCGAAGCATTTTCTCGCACACGCTGTAAAAGAACGACTGCTAGTTCACGCAGTTTATCTTGGGCCATTAATTCTTTCGCACTGTTGTTATTGGCAACGGCACTATAAAAAGCAAATTCAAGCGGACTGAGTTTTAAGCGTTCTGCTTCGCTATCTCCATGCACAATCTCTTTGCTGACTTTGATTAATTCATCCATCAACTCAGCTGCAGTAATGATTTTGTTTTGATAACGCTTAATCGAGTTTTGCAGCATTTCCATTAGACTACGGCCTTGCACTACGTTTAAACGCTCACGCACTTTGATTTCTTCATTGAGAAGTTTTTTGAGCACTTCTAGCGCGATATTTTTGTGTTCATAGTTTTTAAGTTCTAATAAGAATTCATCGCTCAAAATCGAGATGTCAGGTTTCTTAATACCTGCCGCATCAAATATATCAATCACCTGTTCTGAAACTAAAGCTTTGTCGATGACTTGGCGGATGGTAGTCTCAATTTCTTCGTTGGTCTGCCCCTCGCCAGTACCGTCAAATTTAGCCAAGCGTGCTTTTACTGCTTGGAAAAACGCCACTTCATCTTTCACATCCATGGCTTTTTCATGTGGAATTGCAATCGCGAAAGTTTTTGAAAGCATAGTCACTTCATTGATATAGCGTTTTTTACCATCTTCAATACTTAAAATATGCTCTTCAGCACCTAATATGAGTGATAGCTTTTTAGAGGTATCTGCATGGAAGTAATCTTTATAAGCAAAGCCATGATACATATTCGCCACAACCTCAAGCTTCTCAAGCATCATTTCTACGGCTTGCTCTTGCGTCTCGGCTGGGTCGCCTTTGCCTCCGGCGTCTGAGTAGAACGACAGAGCTTGCTTTAAATCGGCAGCAATGCCTAAATAATCCACCACCAAACCACCAGGCTTATCTTTATACACACGATTCACACGTGCAATGGCCTGCATCAGGTTGTGGCCTTTCATCGGTTTGTCGATATACAGCGTGTGCATACTTGGTGCATCAAAGCCTGTCAGCCACATATCACGCACGATGACGAGTTTTAATTCGTCATCTGGGTCTTTCATGCGTTCCGCTAAATTGCGGCGTTGTTGCTTCGTTGTGTGGTGTTTGGCGAGTTGTGGTCCATCGCTGGAGGATGCGGTCATCACTACCTTGATGGCACCTTTACTTAAATCATCCGAATGCCATTCAGGCTTGAGTTTGATAATTTCCGCATAAAGCGCGGCAGCAATGCGGCGCGACATGCTAACAATCATGCCTTTACCAGCAAATACCTCTTGGCGTTGCTCAAAGTGCTTTACGATATCTTGCGCAATATTTTGGACGCGCTTTTCACTGCCGATTAAGGCTTCAATTTGCGTCCAGCGCGATTTTGCTTTTTGTGTTTCGGTCAACTCGTCTTGCTCTAGCTCGTCGTCCAGTTCGGCCACCAGTTTTTTGCCTTCATCAGAGAGTTGTACTTTGGCTAAACGGCTTTCGTAGTAAATGCGCACCGTTGCGCCGTCTTCCACTGCTTGTGCAATATCATACACATCCACATAATTACCAAACACGGCTGGCGTGTTCACATCCGTGCTTTCAATCGGTGTACCGGTAAAGCCTAAGTAGGTAGCATTGGGTAGGGCATCACGCATGTACTTGGCAAAGCCATATACAAGTCTTTGGCCGACCACTTCACCAGCTTCGTTTTTCTCATCTACTGTTTTGGCTTTAAAACCGTATTGGGTGCGATGCGCTTCATCCGCAATCACTACAATATTTCTGCGTTCCGATAAGGTTTCATACACATTGCCTTCTTCAGGCTGAAATTTTTGTATGGTGGTAAAAATCACGCCACCAGAAGCAACTTTGAGTAGCTCTTTGAGCTGTTGCCTATCTTCCACCTGTTTAGGCTCTTGGCGTAATAATTGGCTTGATGCCGCGAAGGTATCAAACAACTGGTCATCAAGATCATTACGGTCTGTAATTACCACAACAGTTGGATTGTTCAAGGCTAATACAATCTTGCCTGTATAAAACACCATAGAAAGTGATTTACCACTGCCTTGCGTATGCCACACCACGCCTGCCTTGCGGTCGCCTTTGGGTTGCGTGCGCACATCTGGCAAGCCGTAATCAGCTGGGGATTGTGCAACACCTGTTGCTTCTGCGGATGCTCGCAAGGTTGAAATTACGGCTGCATTGACTGCGTAATACTGGTGGTAGGCCGCCAGTTTTTTAACGGTACTGATGCTGATTTGCCCTGTTTTGGGGTCTTCTTTGGAGGACTTTTCAAACACGATAAAGTGGCGAATTAAATCCAACAACGTTGCCTTATTCAGCATGCCGTTAATCAGCGTTTCTAGCTGGCTCACAAGATGAGATGCTTCTGCTTTACCATCTGCACTCTTCCAAGCCATAAAGCGGCTTAAACCTGCGGAAATACTGCCTGCTTTAGCTTCTAAACCATCTGAAACCACCACAAAGCCATTGTAGGTGAACAGGCTTGGTATCGTTTGTTTATAAGTTTCTAACTGCTTATAAGCGGAAGTCAGTGTGGTGTTTTCATCGGCAGCATTTTTAAGTTCAATCACCACCAAAGGCAAACCATTTACAAACAGAATCAAGTCAGGGCGTTTGTTCTGGTTGTTTTCAATAATGGTGAACTGATTCACCACTACAAATTCATTATTGTCCGGGTTTGCAAAATCAACCAGCCACACTAAATCACCACGTGTGTTACCATCTTTTTGGTAACTGACATTCACGCCGTCAGTGAGTAATCGGTGGAAAGCTTCATTATTGGCTAATAACTCAGGCGAGCTAATGCGTTGTATGGTTTTTATGGCTTCGTCTAATGCGGCAGCGGGCAGAGTCGGGTTGATGCGGGCAACCGATTTTCGTAATCGAGCAAGCAATAATACTTCTGCAAAGCTCTCACGCTCTGGGTTTGCTGCATCGGGCGCAATGTCTGGTGCATATACATAGCTAAAACCGAGCGCTTGTAAGCGCTCAATAGCAAGGGTTTCGATAGCTGACTCTGTTAGTTTTTGCATGTCTAATCGACTTTTTGTTCTGTTTAGCTAATTACTTGAGCGGGTTATGTAGCACTTTGCATTCATTATATAAGTGAACTTCCGAGTATTCCTTGGTAGTTGTTTGCAAAATGGAAATGTTTAAACTTTTTCAATCTATATCAACTGTTCGGAAATTCCGAATCGTTGCAGAAAACCAAAAATTCGTGGCTTTAGAATACTAAATCAACTCAGCGTAACTCTTTAACAACGAAACAGTTTGTGGCAATTGCTGCTTTTGCAAACAGGCTAAAAATTCTTCCACACACATCGGCGGATTTTTCAAAGCGCTACGCTGGTCTTTAAATGCTTTGCAACAAATTGCAGGTGCCATATCTATCTGGTAATAAATAAAGTCATCTGGGTGGATGACCTCAATTTGAAACGTTCGCAAATAATCAGAAGGAAAATCCTTTTGATTAAATGTCACAATTGCATCTGCCTTGCACTTTATAGCCGCGGCCAGCACATGTCTGTCATCTTTATCAGGTAAAGCCAAGCCTTCTATTAAACATTCATAACCTTCAACCTTTGCGTCAGGCACATAGCTGTCCATCAAATTGCGTACCCGCTCAAGTGGCTCTCTTGCATATTTACCTTCTCGCACTAAGGCGTTTATCCATTCCTCGTGTATCGCATCTGTCCAATAAGATTTAAACAAATCACGGTTTGCCAAGCGCATTAAACTATCCCGCAATGGCGCAGGGTAAAGCACACATGCGTCAAACAAAACGGCAAAACGTGCCATTTTGTTTAATACCCTATCTCTAACTCTTGCGAGATTGCCGTTAATTCATCTAATGCTGCATTACGCTTAGCCAACAATGACTCTTTATAAGCCAACACATCACTTGCCAACACACGGCGATGCGCACCCACTTTGCGGTGTGGCAGCACACCTTTTTCTAACAAACTCACTAAATGTGGACGACTAACATTCAGTAAATTAGCTGCTTCTTGTGTGCTGAGTTCATGGTGAATTGGCACCAGGCTAATAGCATTACCCTTTGCCATTTCCGATACAATGTCTAATAGCAATTGCATAATTTGCCCTGGCAACACCAAATCTTCAGCTACGCCATTATTAGCACGTAAAGTCAGCTGCACCCTGTCCGCATCCGCATATTTACTCAACATACGGCTAGATTGCTTAGCAGCCTCAATCTCTGGCATTGTGGGTAAATGCACAACATTTTGCATCGCGTTCATTTTTTATCACCTCTAAAGTTAAGCTTAATTTATGCTTATGTCTACAGATTAAACGAAATAAACGAAACAAACAAGGTTTTCTTGTAAGTTGCTTTAGTGGCAGCCTGCAGGTTGGGCTGACGTAAGGAAGCCCAACATTTACCGTGTGAGGTGTCATTTATTGATTCGTTGGGCTTCATGTTTCAGCCCAACCTACAAAAAATATTTAACGTTCACCACCCGCCGAAATCCTCACCATGCTATCTCCCCAATCCGATGGCAGAATACCTCGCTCCACATATTGGTGGAATGTTGAAAACGGCCAATCAACAGCATGGCTCACATACCCATGTTTAACCGGATTGTAATGGATATAATCCACATGCCGCTCAAAATCGCCCTCATCTCTAATGCAATGTTCCCAATAACGGCGTTGCCATATCCCACGTTCCCGTTTCGCCACACGGCTTGCGCGTATGTGTTCATTTTTCTCTATGCGCCGCGAAAACCCCGCCTTAATCAAACTCCAGCGTATTGGATAAGCCACATCATCGCTAGGCAAACGCCAAATAGCGTGCAAATGTTCAGGCAACACCACCATCGCCTCAATCACAAAAGGGTGCGCCTGTTTCACCTTATTGACCACCTCACGCAAATGCTCAATGTGTCGCGTTAACAAATCACTTTCACGATTCGCCAAATTCACCGTAAAGAAATAAGTACCACCCGCCACATCCGCTCGTCGATAACGCAAAACATTACCCCCAAATTTTCATCAACCTGTAGGTTGGGCTGATTTTAGAAGCCCAACGGTTAATGTACATTGGCTTATCATGTTGGGCTTCATGCTTCTGCCCAACCTACAAGCTAAACTCCAAAACCATCTTTAATAAAACTTACTTTACTTTCCTTCATTTTTTTCTAGAATTCTTTACCTTTCAGTTTTGGATATAACCTTATTTACAATCCAAATTCATCATTGCAGTATTCCCTAACTTTTTCCACCCAACTTTCATACCAATGCCAATGTTTACCTGCCACGAGTGCACCATAATTTTTATCAGGATTTTTAGCTTCTAGTTTTTTCCAAAGTTGTGTATGACTATGCATGTTAAATTGAGGAAATCCTTCATGTGCCATTAGCTCTAATACTTGCTTTGGTAAATATTTTGGTTTTTCGGTTTCCTTAAATACCGCATACTCTTTATTTACAGCTTCTGCTAAAGGTGAATCGCTTTTGATAAACTCTACCACTCTGTCAGCTTGGCCTTTGCGATTGGCAGTTTTAGGCACAAAGAAAATTCTATAAGCATATTTTTGGTTTGAAAACTCCGCATCAGATAAGGCTTCATCAAAACTTTGAATATACCCTTGAATATTAGCTGGTAGCTCTTTGTGTTGTTCGAGCAGTTCTTTTTGTTCTGTAGAAATAGTTGAAAACTGTAAACTAAATGAAAGGTGATTTTCGATGCCTAATTCATCACCAAAAAATTGCTTTATGTAAGTGTTGTAGTTCAAGCAACAAGCTTGAAAACGGGCACTTAAAATATCATCAATTTTTGTAGTCATTTGATGTTCAATTTCATGCCTTAGACCAATTAAAAATCTGAGATTGTTCGAGGTATCTTTATCAATTGGAGAGGCCTCTTCATTAAGGCACCGCTCTAATTCCCAATATTTATAAGCACCATTTTTTGTTGTATCAAATTTCTTTCGCTGTCCCTTTTGCTGAAAATACCTATATTCAATATTTTTACCACGATAATGAGCGTGCATTAAATATGTCCATGCGATTATCATCAAAACGATGTAGGCTTCGGATTTGAATGTAATATTGGGATTATTGAAAATTTGAACGGCCGAAAGTGCTGCTTCCCTAGATTTTTTGACTAGTTCAGACTTTATAGAACTTACACGCCGCAGTTTAGCCATTAAATCACCCTCACTTCACCGCTCATTAGCTTGGGGAGCAAGTTGTCACGGAGTTTTTCTAGGGTTTGGATTTGCTTATAATTTTTATGGATTTTATCCCATGAATCATTAGCAATTTTTGCGAAATCTGCCAGTTTTTGATTAGGCGGCAATTGAAATGTAATTGCTGCAATATCAGAAGGTTTTAGTGATGGGTATGTTGAAGTAGAGCCTTCAGCTATCGAATGTAAATACTCTGTCATTTCGTTATTGGTTAGTAACAAATAAACAAAGTGAGGAGAAATTTTTGTGCAAGTTAAAACACAAAAACCTGAAGATACAACCAAGTTTTCAATTGGATTATTGATAATGCCGTAATGCTTTTGATTTGGGCGCACCGTTGAGATAAGTACATCATTGTGTTCAACAAGCCTCAACGCACGACTTGGTGCCTCGTTAATCATGTATGACTGAAGGCTGTCAACTTTCCCCTCTGTTAGCGATCCTGTGTCTAAGTATTCAATTTGATTAAAGGGGTAAGTTTTGTTGATGCTCTTTTTGTTAATTTCAATAAAATCACCTAGCTTAACTTCCTCCCAATCCTCCTGCGCTTCTTCTACAAACCACTGTCTAAACAGCGTTTCGGCCATGCGTTCTAGGGTGTTGTTTTGGCGGTGGAGCAGGTCGATTTTGTCGTCCAAACTGCTGAGAACTGAGGCGATGGCTTTTTGTTCTTCGAGCGGAGGGATTGAGATTTCAATTTCTTTTAAATCTCTAATTGGTAACTGTGGTTGTGCGCTACCTGATGTGAATGTTAAGAAGTCGGATTGAAGCTTTCTAAATGTGTAGAAATTAAACGCTGGAAATAGTTTGGATTCATCTGGTCTAATAATCACCATTCCCGAGTTGATTCTGATTTTTTCGTAGCCAACCTTATCATTGAAAAAACCTAAATTTCCAACCGTACCTCTTGTGGTAAGTACAACATCATTCCTTTGTAGCCTACCTTTTCTTAGTAATTCGTCTCTTACTTTGGAAACAAATTGACACTCCGAAAAATCAAAGCCAATCGAACGAACATTTTTGGTGCTTAAAAATAGACAATACCCATAATCTGAAAACTCATCTTGTGAAGGGTAATTTTTACCTCTATCGCCATCTAAAATTTCTAAAGGGGCATCTGCAAGCTTTACAGTATTCCACTCACTCACAACTTTATCCTCGCCAAATTCTCTGCAATGGCTTTATTAAGCTTTTCTTCTTCCACTAACTGCGCTTCAAATTCAGCTTTTAGGGCATTAAAGCGTTCGGCAAAGTTAAAGTCATCTTCATCATCGGGTAGGCCAACGTAGCGGCCTGGGGTGAGCACGTAGTCGAGTTCTTTTACACGCTCCAGGCTGACTGAGGCGCAGAAGCCGGGGATGTCTTGGTAGGTGCTGGGTTGAGTTTCACTCAACGCTTGTTTGTTTTCGCTGGATTCCCCCGTATCGCGGTACGGGGCTGGCTCAAAGTCAAGTACGGAATGACGGGGGAGGTTGCGCCAGTTGTGGTAGGTGTCGGTGATTTGTTTAATATCGGAATGCGAAAGCTCTTTGGTGCGGCGGTTGATGAGGTGGCCTAGGTTGCGGGCATCGATAAAGAGGATTTCGTTGCTGCGGTTGGCGAAGGTTTGTTGCTTTTTACCCTCACCCCAGCCCTTCACGCCAGCATTAGGTGCTTCAGCACCAACGCTGGTGGGGAAGCCAATTACTGGCTCTCCCTTAAAGGGCGAGGGAGCTTTTCGGTTGCGGCGCATAAACCATAAAGCAGCGGGGATTTGTGTGTTGAGGAACAGCTTAGCGGGTAGGTTGACGATGCAATCAATCACGTTGCCTTGCTCAATCAGCGCTTTACGGATTTCACCTTCGCCCGAAGTTTTGCTGGTGAGTGCGCCTTTTGCCAGCACCACGCCTGCTTGGCCTTGTGGTGAAAGGTGGTAAATAAAGTGTTGCAGCCATGCAAAGTTGGCATTGCCTGCGGGCGGCACGCCAAATTGCCAGCGACCATCGGTGCGCAGTAGCTCACCAGACCAATCACTCACATTAAACGGTGGGTTGGCAATAATGTAATCGGCTTTTACATCTTTATGCGCATCGTTTAAAAAGCTGCCTTCGTTGTTCCATTTAACTTGGCTGGCTTCAATGCCACGAATAGCAAGGTTCATTTTAGCCAAGCGCCAAGTGGTTTGGTTGCTCTCTTGCCCGTAAATGGAAATATCATTCACGCGGCCTTGGTGGTCTGCCACAAATTTTTCACTTTGCACAAACATGCCACCAGAGCCACAGCAGGGGTCAAACACACGGCCTTGGTAAGGTTCCAGCATTTCAACCAGTAACTCCACCACCGAGCGCGGCGTATAAAACTGGCCACCTTGTTTGCCTTCTGCCAACGCAAACTCGCCCAAGAAATATTCAAACACATGGCCTAGCACATCGGCACTGCGTGATTTGGCATCGCCCAACGCAATGTTGCCGACCAGATCAATCAACTGACCAAGGCTGGCGGGGTCTAAATTGTCACGTGCAAATACTTTGGGTAATACGCCTTTAAGTGATGGGTTTTCTTTTTCAATCGCATCCATGGCGGCATCGACCATTTTGCCAATTTCTGGCTGGCGCGCGTTGGATTGTAAATATGACCAGCGTGCATCTTGCGGCACAAAAAATACGTTCTCTGCCGCGTATTCGTCTTTATCTTCAGGGTCTGCGCCTGCGTACTCACCTTCGCCCGCTTGTAGCTTGGTAAATTGCTGCTCGAAAGAATCTGAAATGTATTTGAGAAAGATTAAACCTAAGACGATGTGCTTGTATTCAGCCGCATCAATGTTCTTACGGAGTTTATCGGCAGCTTTCCACAGTTGTTTTTCTAGCGGCTCTGAATTAACTTGTTTTTTGTTTTGTAAGGCCATTTGCTTCCCTGAATTTTTCTTTTATTCGTTTTTATTGCATCATAACTTCTAGTTTGGCGTCTTGGGTAGTTTAACCCAGATTTTCCATTAGGCGGTGTTCCCTTCGACAAGCTCAGGGAACACCGCCTAATGGAAAATCTGGGTTAAATTCTGTTCAATGCTGTTGATAGACGCATTTTTTAAGGTGATTTTTTTCACTTTTAATGCATTATTTGCATGTAATTAGTATTGTTACTGAGCGCGCCTAAGGTTTTTATCCAGTTCCTTGCCGGGTAAAAATAACCGTATAATCTGGAAACATAACCAATAAAATATACCCGATGAATAACCAAGACCACGCAGGTATTTCTTACGATGACCCCCAGCGCCATGCTTTAGCCAATCAATCTACTTGGGTCAGTGTTGTCGTTAATGTTTTGCTGACATTTTTGCAGATTGTCGTTGGATTTTTTGCGCATTCTCAAAGTTTAATTGCCGATGGTTTGCACTCGCTATCCGACTTGTTTTGCGACTTTTTGGTGCTGGTTGCAAGCCATCACAGTAACAATCCTGCTGATGAAGGTCATCCTTATGGACATGGTCGGGTAGAAACCGCGGCTTCATTTGCCTTAGGCGCCATTCTTGTGCTGACTGGCGGCGCCATTATGGTGGCCGCTGCGATGAAGTTGCAAAACATTGAAACTTTACCTCCAGTTGCGCCGTTAGCACTGTGGGTGGCGCTAATCGCGCTCGTCGCCAAAGAAGGGCTGTTCCGCTACATGTTGCGCGTTGGTGAGCGATTGCGTTCTCCGATGCTGATTGCTAATGCCTGGCATGCACGTTCGGATGCGGCCTCTTCGCTAGTGGTGGCGGTAGGTATTGGGGCTAATTTGATGGGTTTTATCTATGCCGACGCTGTGGCTGCAATTGTGGTCGGCTTTATGATTGTGCGTATGGGGATTGTGTTTGCCTGGGATGCTTTTCAGGAGTTGATTGATGCAGGTCTATCCATTGAGGAAGTGGACAGTATTCGCCAAACTCTGACAGACACGTCGGGGGTGGTTAGTCTGCATGAGTTACGCACTCGTCGTATGGCGCATCGTGCCTTAGTTGACGCACACATTTTGGTTGATCCGCGCATCAGCGTGTCAGAAGGACACAGCATTGCCGAGCGCGCACGTGGACGTGTGCTAAAAAGCCATCCGGCGGTGTCTGATGTATTGGTTCATGTTGATCCGGAAGATGATCTTGAGCACGATAGTAACGCACTAAAAATGCCCGGGCGTGAAGGCTTGTTAATGCATTTGGCGCCGTTGCTCAATGGCCTGCCAGAACCGCAACGCGTGATATTTCATTACATTGCAGGCAAAGTCGAGGCTGAAGTTTACTTGCCGCATGAATTTTTTGAGCACGGAATGGTGCTGGTTGAAGCTGAGGCAAAGATTGCCGAGCGCTTGATTGATCATCTGTACTTTAGTTCAGTATCACTTAACTGTGTAGTCATGCCCAAGTAAATGCGCTAACTGATAAAAAACTCACACCTATAGGCGGCTCAAAAACTTAAAGATTGGGTCATTGATCCGCCTTATGAAATACCATTTTTTTGTAACTGAATAATAGAGGCTATAGCACGCGTCACGGCCAGATATGAACCCATCCAGCCAATCAATACAGCCGCGATAATTACCGCTAAAAATAAACGACCGTTGAATATAGTCAAATGAAAATCGCTGTTATAGAGGTTTGATAAGTCAGCAATAGAATAATTGAATATTTGAGTGATGCCTAAAATCATTAATACTGCGAATAACCCGCCAAACAGCCCATACAAAACGCCTGCATATAGAAAAGGCGTTCTAATAAAACTACTGGTGGCGCCTATCAGGTAGCTCACTTCAATTTCATCCTGTTGTGTCAGAATTTGCATGCGTACCGTGTTGCCGATAATCACTAAAAGTACTATCGCCAGCAGTATGGTGATAAAAAGGATTAATTTTTTACTCAAACTGATGATGGTTGAAAGACGTTTCGCCCAGTCGGTGTTGAGCAATACTTGCTCTACCCCAGGAATGCTTTGCAGGGATGCTTTAAGCGAGGTTAAGTCATCAGGCGCTACAGATTTGGCTTGAATGAAAAATGCGTCTGGTAACGGATTTTTGCCTAGTTGATTAATGGCATCGTTTACGTCAGGATTATTTTTAGATTTGGCTTGTAGCTGCTGCCAAGCTTCATCTTTTGTGACTAAGTGATACTGTTTGATTGCAGGGTTTTTTGCCAGCAAAGCATCAATTTCACTCATCGTGTTTTTACTCACATCCAGCTTAAGAAACAAGCTAATCTCGGTTTCATTCTGCATGTGGTCGGTGAGTTTGGATAAATGATCGACACCTACATAAAATAGGCTGGGTAAGCACATGGCAACGCCAACCACTAAACAAATCATGAATGATGACAGTAAATTGGCGTGCATACGTGATAACACAAGTTTAATTGCTTGCAATTGATGGTTTAGCCAGTGACTCATGATGCCAACGCTTCACTATTAAATGCTGTTTGATTTGCGTCGGTAAGCGATGGTGTGCTTTGCGTGAGCTGACCTTGGTTGAGGTGCAACACTCGATTTTGTGTGGCACTCATGCCAAGTGCATCATGGGTTGCCATAATGACGGTCACTCCAACTTGATTAAACGCATAGAAAATCGCCATGATGTCTGCGGCGTAATTGGCGTCTAAATTACCTGTGGGTTCATCTGCAATCAGGATGGACGGGCGACTCACCACAGCACGTGCGATAGCAAGCCGTTGTTGTTCGCCACCTGATAAGGTGATGGGCATTGCTTTTTCTTTATGCAGTAGTCCGACTTTATCCAAGGCTGCACGTACGCGTTTAGCCGCTTCATTGCCTGATACGCCATTGATGCGTAGCGGTAAAATAACATTCTCAAAGCAATTACGGTCGTACAATAATTTATGATCTTGAAAGATCAAACCAAACCTGCGGCGTAAAAATGGAATGGCTGAGGCTTTAAGCTGGCTGACGTTCTGATTTGCAATAAGTACTGTACCGCTCGTTGGCCGCTCGGTTGCCGCAATGAGCTTTAATAAGGTACTTTTGCCAGCACCAGAATG
>JAURWJ010000111.1 GCA_030655015.1 Methylotenera sp.
GATACTGGTGGTAGCCTGAAGGTTGGGTTGCAATTACGTGAGGCCATACGCAAGGTGACACCGTTACCCGTATTGTATGTGATCAACACGCATGTGCATCCTGACCATATCTATGGCAATGCTGCATTTTTGCCAAGTCATTCAAATGAAGAAAAACCTGAATTTATCGGGCATGAAAAATTAGCCAATGCAATGGAGTTTCGTCGTGAGCAATATACGAAACTGAATGAAAAATTATTGGGTGAGGATGCCAAAGGCAGTGAGCTGATTAAGCCTACGTTGAGTGTTAAAACCACACTGGAGCTAGACATAGGAGATAGAAAACTTACCTTGACTGCGCACCCGGCAGCGCACACCAATACCGATGTGTCATTGATAGACAGTAAAACGGGCACGTTATTTACTGGCGATTTATTGTTCATAGAACGCACGCCAGTGATTGAAGGTGATATTAAAGGTTTAATTGCAGAAGTTGAAAAGCTCAAAGCTAGCCAGGCAAAACAAGTGGTGCCAGGGCACGGCCCAGTTGCTAAAGATTGGGTGGCAGCACTGTCTGATTCTCAACGTTATTTGAATGTGTTATTGGCTGATATTCGTGCGAGTATTAAAAATAATGACGGGATGGAAAAAGCCATGGACACTGCGGCGGCAAGTGAACGTGATAAATGGAAATTATTTGATATTGCCAATAGGCGCAATGTGAATACGCTTTATCCAGCATTGGAGTGGGAGTAACAAAGCGACCAGAATTTAATTCTGGTCGCTTTGTTATTTGGCGCTAGTTGATTGTGTCGATTGTTTTTTTAGTTATTTCTTTAAATTATCTAGGCTGCAAGGTGTATTTGGATTGACGTGTAACAGTAATAAACCACCAGCAATCGCGAGGTATTGCAAAAGAGGCAACTTAAGTAGAAGGGTTAAAATGACAGCATAAATGGCCATAATCAATGCAACTGCTTTAGTTTTATAGCCTAATAATAATGCTAGCCCACCGACTAAATTGACTAAAATAATCAATGGGGCAAAAATCCCAGGTAAACCTAGACTGCCTAATCCAGACTGATAGTCTTGATATGCTTCAGGGTGGCTCATGAAGCCTATTATTAGCGCGATAACTTGTACCAGAAAAATTTGTGAAAGCAGCACACGTGCGGCAGTTGCTAGATATTTTTGCATAGTAAACCTTAATATAAAGTGATGGGTTAAATTAACTTGAAAGATAAAGAGGCATCATGCCTGTTACTGCTATAGCCTGCAAGGGGGTAAGCCTTGCAACATAATTTCAATGTTCAAAAAGTAACATGGCAAACCCACGCCGCGCAATTAAAAGCGGTGCGTGAGCAAGTGTTTATTATAGAGCAACAAGTGCCCATCGACTTGGAATGGGATGGTTTAGATGAAACAGCACAACATTTGTTAGCACTCAATGAGGCTGGCAAAGTCGTCGGCTGCACAAGGCTGCTGAGGGATGGCAGCATTGGGCGTATGGCGGTGTTGAAGCTTAGTCGCGGTTTAGGTGTTGGTACAGCGCTACTCAATATGGCGATTACGCACTATCAGCAACAAGGGATTAAAACCATTACGCTTTCAGCACAAGTGCATGCAATCCCTTTTTATGAAAAAGCAGGGTTTAAAGTGTGTAGCAAGCCCTATTTAGACGCTAATATTTTGCATGTGGATATGCGATTAAAGTGGACTCTTAATTCAGAGACATGCAGTGAATATATGCAATAATCATCACCCAATAATTATTGGAGTACACAGTTGATGTAACTGAATTCAGACAGTCTTTTGTGTTTTTACTAACAACTTCTCAAAATCGGCAAGCGGTACAGCTTTACCAAATAAATATCCCTGGTAGTTGAGGCAGCCGTTTATGGCTAAGGTATTTCGCTGCTCTTCGGTTTCCACCCCTTCGGCGATGACCGACAACCCCAGACTCTGTCCGAGCGTTACTATGGTGCGGACAATGGCAGCATCGCTGGGGTCGGTAAATAGATCCCGAATAAAAGACTGGTCAATCTTCAGCTGACACAGAGGCAGACGCTTGAGATATGAGAGCGAAGAAAAACCAGTGCCAAAGTCATCCAGTGAGAAAGTAACACCTGTAGCTTTTAGAGTATTCATTTTCTTGATGATGGTTTCAACATTCTGTACCAGCATACTTTCTGTTAATTCCAGCTTGAGTCTGCTAGGATCAGCTTTAGTCTGGCTCAGGACCTCTAGTACCTGATCCACGAAGTCTAGCTGCTGAAATTGATGGGCACTGACGTTAACAGCAAGTGTCAAGTGACGGGTATTTTGATTATTTTCCCATGCCTTTAATTGTTTGCAAGCCGTTACCAGAGTCCAGCGACCAATAAGCAGGATCAATCCGGACTCTTCTGCCAGCGGGATAAATACGTTTGGCGGTATTTCGCCTTTTTCTGGATGGCTCCAGCGGATAAGCGTCTCGGCACCAAAGATATTTCCGTCATGATCTACCTGAGGCTGGTAATAAAGCTTGAGTTGCTCAGGTATGGCTTTGCGCAGAAAAGATTGCATTAACACACGTTCTTCAAGCGCAACCTGCATGTCTTCATCGAAAAAATGAATCTCGTCGCGTCCGGCTTCTTTGGCTTGGAACAATGCTGCGTCTGCGTTTTTGAGCAGTTCTTCTGCTGTGGCATTATGGTTGCGGAACAAATTGATTCCGATACAGGCCGTGCAGTTATATTCATAGCCATTTAAATAAAACGGCTGCCTAATTGCGGTGCGGATCCTTTCGGCAATTGTATTGGCTTCTTTTGCAGCTGTTTCAATTTCCTTGTTCAGGTAATCAAGAGATACAACGAAGTCGTCAGATCCCAGACGGGCGACCATATCAGACAAGTGCAAGCAAGCTCTAATGCGTTTGCCAACCTCGATTAGGAGCAAGTCGCCAACACTGTGTCCCCTTGTGTCGTTAAGGAGCTTGAAGTCATCCAGATTGATAAACATGAGGGCACCTGGAGTTTCCCGGCGGGCACTGGATAGCATCATATCCTTCAGGCGTACCAGCAGCGATTGGCGATTGGGAAGACCTGTCAGGCTATCATAGAAAGAAAGGTTGTGAATGATCTCTTCAGCTTTTTTGCGTTGGGTGATATCGGAAAAAGTGGCAACATAGTTCAGCACCTTTCCGGTGATATCACAAATAGCGGTAATGCTAAGCCACTCAGGGTATCCCTCGCCGTTCTTGCGCCGGTTCCATATCTCACCCTGCCAGAAATGATCGTTATTCAGACTCTTCCACATGGCTTGGTAAAATGCCGCTTCCTGGCGTCCGGACTTGAGCAGTTGCGGTGTTTTACCAACGGATTCTTCTGAGCTAAAGCCAGTTATCCTCGTAAACGCATGGTTCACTTTAAGTATCACCTGATTTTCATCCGTCACCATCACGGCATCCTGAGATTCAAAAGCCGTAGCAGCGATATGCAGCTCCCGCTCCACCCTTTTGCGTTCAGTGATGTCACGAACGAACGCTACCAGGTAGGTGTTATCTTCAATACTGAATGCATCAAGCGATACTTCGGCGTCAAATACACTGCCATCAGCACGCTTATGCCACCATTCAAATGTTTGAGGTTGTTCGTTAATAGCATGGTTGATTTTTTCCAGGGCAGATAATTTTGAATCTCTGCCATCCGGCTGGGTGGGAGGAGATAATATATAAGGCTGTACGTTGATGATCTGCTCCCGGGTGCAGTGGAACATGGCGAGTGCTGACTTATTGCAGTCAATAAATAACTCGCCGGACATGATGAAAATGGCATCTTTAGCGGTTTCAAAGAGTGATCTATAACGTTTTTCACTCACGCTAAGATTTACCTCGGCCAGTTTGCGTTCGGTGATATCACGCACAAAGGCGCAAATGTAGCTCTTGCCATCCAACTGAATATGGTTGGCAACAATCTCTACCGGGAACAGGCCGCTGTCTTTTTTGCGGAAATCGGATTCGATTTGTATGGAGCCTTGTTGCTGAAGCGCAATAAACTGCTGTGGCCAAATCTCAGCGTTGAAGTTAGAGTCGATATCTGAGAGGCTCAACTTGAGCAATTCTTGACGTGTATATCCGAGTGATTTGCAGGCTGACGCATTGGCATCGACAATGCGGGAATCTGGAGTCATCCATAGCAGAGCATCGCTTGCAGATTCGACACTGAAACGTGTTAAATGCAATGCCGCATTCTGGTTTTTTATAGACTTCTCATAGTTATTAAAAACAAATACCATTGCCATCAGATAAAGACTGGCTGTAAGCACGTCAAGGTGGGAGTAGCTGGCCTGCCCATACGGCAGAAAATGTCCTGCCAACATCAATACCAGCACAATGCCCGCTAACATCAGGCCTATTTTTCGCCCTTTGAGAAAAAATGCAGATGCTACCAGCAGGAAGAACAACGATACGCGTATCGTGTTGTAAGTTGCAGTCAGATAGATGGCATAAAAGAGAATGAAGCTGGCAATCAGCGCGATGCTGCTTACAAAATCGACTTTTTCCTTATGCTGATTAAGGTAGAAGATAAGGCCAAAGGCAAGGGCTGAGTACAGGAAATCTGCTATGCCAAGCAACAAGCTACTTTGAATACGGTAAAATCCCATGCCCAAAGCCACGATACCTGCAAACAGAAAAACGCTGTTGAGAAAGGTGATCTTGTACCCTGTACTGTCTTTGTCAGCGCCCAGTGCAATTGGCTCGGACTGTAGTAACTCCTTTAAATTCATTTTTATATTTCCATATTGATGATATGAATATATTCACCACAGGTGGCCGATACCGATCCCGTTGTTTCAAAGATATAAGCTACCCAAGCAGGCATCCAAAGGTGCGCTTCACGGTAGAATCCTAACGTTTTATTCCAAGTCTATTACAACATCCTATGTTAATACTACTACCATTAATAATGCCATGTCTATCAAATGCATTCTATCTTGTTGATTTTAATTAAAAAGATTACCAATATGCGTTGGGTAAGCCACGTATGAATTACATTATCACGGGCGGGAGTAACCTGCTCCCGGTAATATGGGCTTATTTTTGTAAATTGCTTAAAGTGGGGCTATTCTATAAAATCCTACTTTATACAATTTATAGCGTTATAGCTTAAGCATCAAATTCGTTTTATTCACAATTCAACATTTCTATTTTCTCAAGGATTTATCATGTCAAAAATCATTTTCAAAGCTGGTGAAGCTACTGTTTATAGCGAAGGCAAAGACGTAACAGCAGCGATGCCGGAAATTTTAATCGGCTCAGTTGATGGCCCGGTGGGCCAAGCGTTTGCAAACTTGATGGCGCAAAGTAAAGGCCACACAGCGATGTTCGCAGTACGTGACATCAACCAATTGGTGCGTCCAGCATGCATGATGGTGCCAAAAGTTACCTTAAAAGGTAGCACGGATGTAGGCTTGTTCGGAGGTGTAGTGCAAGCGGCTACAGCTGATGCGATTCTTGATTGCGTGATTGAAGGCATTATTCCTAAGGATAGCGTAAATGATTTGTGTATCATCAGTCTGGTGTGGATTGATCCAGGTTGTATCGCACTAGAAAAAGAAGGCACACTGGACAAAGCAGACATGTATAAAAATAACTATGACGCGACTAAATTGGCGATTAAACGTGCTTTGAATGACGAGCCGACCATTGATGAGTTAATTGCAAATCGTCATAAAATCAAACATTGTATGTGGGAAGATTCTTGGGATCAGAAATAAGTAGAACCCCATCAGATAAAAAGCGGCTTATATGGCCGCTTTTTTATTGGTGAATGTTTTGGTATTGATAGAAGTGCCCTTGAGGATGCTAGTTGTAAAACAGCTACCTATAAAGAAGTTAATCTTTAGCTAAGGACTGGCGCACGCTACGGACTAGTTGAAACACAGACCAGCTCGTTTTTAGCAACGCGCTAAAGCGGGCGATGTGTAGTTTGCGCATTAATCCTGCCGATAAAGTGGTGACGCTTAACATTAAAACAGGGTGCTGTTTAAAATAGCGCACTACTTGTAACCCCCGGTCTGCAATGATGAGGGGTTGGCGCAATGGCTCCATACTTTGCGCCAAGACAAGGCGTTGTGTCGCGGCTTTGAGAATCAGTTTTTGGCGACGTTCAGCCAATGTGGTTAATTTGTGATGCACTGATTTACCTCGGATGAGTTTACTTGTCTGCATCAAGCTGCTGGTGATCTTTTGATAACTCAGCCAAACTGACGGCAAACATTCTAGGCATAGCTTTCAACGCGCGTATCGCAAGCACGCATAGCGATAAGCCCGCGACAAAGAAAACAGCGGTCAGCGAGCTTAGTACCAATAGCCGGTGGGTATCCCAAAACACTACGACCAGCAAAATGGCGAGCAACACGATACCAAAGCACAGGCAGAAAAGTGACACAAAAGCCATCACTAAGAGTGAAATTAGCCGTTCGCGTCCTTCTTCCAGGTCTGTGCTAATCAGCTCAAGGCGAGTATGCACGATAGCGATGAGTGTTGCTGTCAGGTTTTTGAGAGATTGAAACAATCCCTCACCTGCGTTGTAGTTTTCTGCAGACATTGAAATTTAGCGCCGACCAATAAGCAAGCCGATAATCAGACCAACCCCAGCAGCAACACCAACAGCACGCCATGGATTTTCATGAACATAGTCATCTGTTACTCGGGCGGCAACCTTGGATCTTTCTATGAGCGCTTCCTGAGCATCTGCCATTTTTTCTTTCGCTACCGCAAGCGACTCTTCTGTTTTTGCGCGTAGAGAGGCAAGAGCTTCCCCACCTTGGCTTGCAGTGGCTTTGATCAGCGCTTCTGCATCACCGATTACCACTTTAAAATCAGAGATCAGTTGTTCCTTGGTGACATCTGTTCCTGCAGGTAAATTAGTTGTACTCATTACAGTTTCTCCTGGATGTTATTGATAGCAATAAGTGATGTGACCATTATATAAACACTTAATTTCACGTGCGACTTTCACCAAAGCTATATTCATGCTACGCCTCACGATCTTTTTCGGCAAGGTAATTGCTAATTTTTTTGAGGTTTCTTAAGCTAGGTCAAGCGGAAATCCGCCTAATGAAAAATCCGGGTTTAAATATCAGCGTTGTGTTAAACCCAGATTTTTCATTAGGCGGATTTCCCTTCGACAAGCTCAGGGAACACCTACGCGAATGCTAGCGGTCGCGTCCTAATGGAAAATCTGGGTTAAAGAGTGCAATATTTTGCGTACAGGTGTGGGAATGGCAGCGCCAATTGCATCTTCTATACTTAGCCACACCTGCCCAGATTCCTTGGCCTGAGAGGGCGGCTTGAGTGCCTGTAATGGTTGCGGCAGAATGTGTAGTTTAAAATGTGTAAAGGTGTGGCTTAATATCGGTAATGGCTGACTAATCTGAACGGCCATACCAAATTTTTCGAGTGAGGTTGCGGCAAAGTTATCGGTGGCTTCAGTTTCAGGAAAACTCCATAATCCGCCCCAAATGCCAGTGGGTGGGCGTTTTTCAAGCAACACTTCATTACCATGCATCAAGATCAGCATGGTAATTTGTTTTTCGGGGATGGCTTTACGTGGTTTGGGTGTAGGGAGTATGCCAGCTAAGTTCTGATTGTAGGCCTCACAACTGCTATTCAATGGACAGGAGCCGCACTTAGGTTTGCTTCTGGTACAAAGTGTGGCGCCTAAATCCATCAGGCCTTGTGTATATGCCACCATCTCTGTTCTAGGCAATAAACGCTCAGCAAGTGCCCATAATTGCTTTTCAATTTTTGGGGTACCAGGCCAGCCTGTAATCGCAAAATACCTAGTTAGCACGCGTTTAACATTGCCATCCAGGATGGTTTGCACCTGATTAAATGCAAATGAAGCAATCGCCGCTGCGGTTGAGCGACCAATGCCAGAGAGTGTTTGCATGGTTTCAAAGTCCTGCGGAAAATTTCCACTATGCTCATCCATGATGGTGTTAGCTGCATTGTGGAGATTGCGCGCCCTTGAGTAATAGCCTAGGCCGCTCCAGTGCTGCAACACTTCATCTTGTGTGGCGCTGGCGAGAGTTGTAATCGTAGGAAACCGCGTCATGAATTTAGCGTAATAGCCAATGACAGCGGATACTTGCGTTTGCTGTAGCATGATTTCAGAAACCCAAATCGCATAAGGGTCTGTGGTGTTCTGCCAGGGTAAATCATGGCGCCCATGTACTTTTTGCCAAATAATGAGGCGGTTGGCAAAGTCAGTCATCAATAATACGGCTCAGGGTAATGGGTGGTTGAATGCTACTGGTGACTAGATTCTAAAGCTTAAAAGTTAAGTAGTTTCTTAAGTTTTTTCTCAGCTTTTTCTTTTGCAATTTCTTCAGCGGATTTTGGTTGTTCTGTTGTGGTGCTATCAGTTTTAGTCGCGTCGCCTGTGGCTGGCGCAGTTTCTGTTGATTTACTCTTACCTAGCAAGCCTTTTAGGGCATCTACTTTGTCTCCGTCACCTATTAAGCCTTTAACAGCACCGGCTTTATCACCACCCACTTTATCTAGTAGGTTGGATTTAGCAATCGCCGTGCCAAGCGAGGCAAAGTCAATGCCATATTTAGGTGCTGAGAAAGTGCCTGTTACTTTTACTGGAATCGAAACACCAGCAAGTGCATCTAAATCAGCGCCACCTTGACCTTTGATTGATTTAACAATAGTTGGCTTGGCTAAGTAATTAATGGTTTCGTTGGCGATATCCACATCACCACGGCTATCACCTTTTGCTAACCGTAAAATTGGGGCTTTCATGGCAAGGTCTTCATTGTGAGCAACGCCATTTTTAATATCAAAGGAGGCTGATAGCTCACTGAAGTCTGTTCTTTGTGTTTGATCCGCGCCAATACTGCTTTGGCCTTTGAGGATATTGAGCTTGGATTTCGCATTGCGAATCGTGCCTGCAATATCAATGCCTTTGATTGCACCATCGGCAAGTTGCAGTGAAGATTTACCATTGAGCGCTTTTTTCATTGCGCCAACGGTATTACCAGAGGCGGTCACATCCACATTGAGCGAGCCTTTGCCATCTAACATGTCGTTGTTAATGGCATCAACCAGCAAAGGGCCAATGGCAATGCCTTTCATGTCTTGTTTAAATGCAATGCTCGGTGTGTTACGCGCGTCAACACTAAGCGAGCCATTCATACTGCCTTGATACAAATTTGCAGATAGCGGCGCAATCGTCGCAATACCGTTTGCGGCTTTTAGATCAACACGTACGTTTGAGGCTTTAGTTTTACCGTATCTTAAGTTGCCGATTCGTATTGAGCCGTTTGCATTCAAGGCTTTAAGGGCGCTTAAATCAAGAGGCGCATCGACAGTGTTCGCTTTGGCTTCTGCTGGTTTGTCACTTGCAATAATGTATTTATCAAGATTAAGCTGGTCGATATCAAGATCAAATGTATAAAGCGGTTTATTAAACTGGCTAATGCCTAAGCCACCTTTAATTTGGCTATCATCAAACTTAACATTCAAGCCTGACAATGCCAGTTTTTGACCATCGGCTTTAATGTTGACATTGAGGCCAGATAAGCGATATTTATCGTAAATAATATTGCCGATATTGATTTTGCCATCTAATAGTAGATTCGCTAATGCAGATAAATCGGCAGGCTTTTGGTTTGCAGATTCCGCTTTTTTAGGCTCTGTTTTCTTGGCTTGGCTAGTACCTAATAACTTGTTTAAATCTAAAGTGTCAGCATTTAAATTGAATTTAATATTCGGTTTTTTAAAGCTGGCGACAGCCACATCACCATTAAGCTTGGTGTTATCAACGTTCATCATAAACTTGCTATTGACTTGTTCTTGTTTAGCGTCGGTATGTAAACTTAAGTCGAAATTCACTTTAGCGCTACCATTAGGGATAGCAGGGTCTTTAATGTCTATATTGCCAGCAAGTTTTGGTAAGTCAAAAATCAAGCTTTCAAGATTACCTTGGAAAGGAGATGAAAATTTACCGTTAATACTACGTTTGCCTTGTGTGCCAGCAATTTCACCACTAATCCCACTACTTTGTAATGCTTTAGGCGAGCCTTTAATATCGGCTAATACCAAATTTGCTTTAAATGAGTCGCTCGCTTTTTCTTGGCTTAAGCTGACGGTGATTTTTTTGCTGGTGACTTCATCTTTTTGCGCAACCAGTGCTGGTGCATTTAAATCTACCGCAATTTTGGCACCATCAAACTGGCCAGTTAAAGCCAGTTTTAGGCTATCAATTAAAAATTCGCGTGTTTCAGGTTTGGCATCTACGTCACCACTCATGGTCATGTTGACGTCTTTACCACCTAACAAATCACCTTTAACTGAGGCATCTAAGTCTTTTGCCGCAAAATGTTTAGCTTCAGGGTCTGCCAAAAAGTTACCTTTTAGTTTTACATCCACCGCGACTGCAGGTTGGTTTGCTGTAGCGCTAAAGTCGGTGGCTAAATCAAATGGCTGTGCTAATGCAACATGACCTGCGCTTAAATTAAATTTAGATAGTGCATATTTAGCACCAGTGCCTTCATCGGAATAGGTGACGGCTGAGTTTGTGACTTTTACACCATCAACATCAAACTTAATTTGTTCAGACTCTTCTTCATCTTTGCTGAGTAAGTCATCAAAGTTTGTAGTGCCGTCTTTATATTTAATAATATTAGCCTGTGCACCATCAATGTAGATGGTATCGACTACCAGCTCTTTTTTGAGCAAAGGCAGTAGTGCAAGCGCCACTTTAGCCCCTTGAATAGAGGCAAAGGTTTGATCAGATTTGTGCTCTGAAATGGAAACTTTGCCTAAGTCTGCCCCAATTTTTGGCCAGAACGCGAGCTTAATGTCACCTTCAATATTAAGTGTGCGCTGTTTTTTCTCTTGCACTAGCTTAATGATAAGCGGCTTGTAATCATTCGGGTTAAATGTGGCGGAGATGATGGCAACGGCCAAAACCAGCAAGGCAACCACGCCAGCAATACCAAACAGACTGTATTTCAATAATTTTTTCATGATGTCACCTTATTAAGTCATATTGATGATTAGTCTATTGGCATCATCAGTATATGCGCGTTCATATTGTTTTTTACTTTAGTGTACAGTCCAGTCCACTAAGCCTGTATACGCCGTCACTAGTACAATTACGCCAAACACGAGGCGATACCATGCAAAAATCGTAAAATCATGGTGGCTGACATAGCGAATAAGCGCTCTAACCGCAATCATGGCACTAATAAAAGAAAATATAAACCCCATTGCCCATGCGCCCATGTCATCCATGCTAATAAGGGCACTGTCTTTGTACATCGAGTAAATAGAGGCGATGCCTAGCGTTGGTACTGCGAGAAAAAATGAAAACTCTGCTGCAGCTTTGCGAGATAAACCAAAGAATAGCCCGCCGATAATGGTAGAGCCAGAACGCGACATACCAGGAATAAGCGCAACGGCTTGCGCTAGCCCTAGTTTTAACGCATCGATAGGGCGAATGTCATCAACAGTTTCTATGGTGACGGTATGTGTACGTTTCTCTGCCCACAAAATAATAAACCCACCAATAATAAATGCCATGGCAACAGGTATGGGTTTAAATAGATGGGTTTTGATGGTGTCGCCGAAAGACAAACCCAAGATAGCCAGTGGTAAGAAAGCAATGGCTAAGTTAATGATTAAGCGGTTGGCGATGGGGTCGCGCCCAATACCGGCAAACGTGCTTACAAAACGCGTACGATATTCCCACACCACCGCTAATATGGCACCTAGTTGAATCGCAATATCAAATACGTTGCGCTTTTCATGGGTCATGAAGTTGAGCAGGTCACCAGCCAGTATTAAATGCCCGGTGCTGGAGATAGGCAAAAACTCGGTAGCGCCTTCAACAATACCAAGTAAAGCGGCTTTAAGTAATAACAAGAGATCCATGGGTTGATTTTTATAAAGAAAGAGGTTTTAAGCGGCTTGAAAGCCAGTCAGTAAATATTAAGGCACTACATTCAGCTGGCATACATGTTAACAGCAATGATACAAAGCATTTGAATGATTAATAGAAAAGGAGCGTATGCACCTTTTCTAATGCGACTTGGTTGCCTATTTAAGCATGCCCATTACAGCCGCAAGCAGATTACCCGAGTTGCCATCTACTTTTCCGTTAGGTGTCATTTTGTCGATTGCTTGCGGTAGGTACTCAGCAATTTTCTTACTGATATCAGTTGGCGACATGGTGAGTTTTTCAGCAATACTGGCGATACTGTCACGACCCAGTACTTGGATGATTTGCTCCGCAGAGATTGGCAGGTTATCACCTTGGCTCACCCAAGAAGCCGCTTGTTCAGTAAAACCAGCTTCATTAAACTTGGCTAGTACGCCTTCTAAGCCACCATTCTGTTTGAATAGATCCATAGCGATTTGCAACATAGCACCTTTATCGCCACCCATATTACTTAACACTGCACCGGCTAAACTATCAAATAATCCCAAACCAACCTCCTTGCTGTACTTAATTTTATATTTAGTTCATTGACTAAATCTGAGAATAGCTTAAAAACGTTCATCGTTGCGTAAATAGCGCCACTGCCCAACGGGTAATTTACCCAAGTTTACACTGCCAATACGCACGCGTTTTAAACCCACTACATGCAAGCCTACCATTTCACACATACGGCGAATTTGGCGTTTTTTGCCTTCACGTAATACAAAACGTAATTGATCTTCATTTTGCCAGCTCACTTTAGCCGGTTTGAGTTTTTCGCCATCTAAACTTAAACCAACATTGAGCAATTTCATATTCGCTTCAGTTAAATTACCCTCTACGCGCACCAGATATTCTTTTTCAACGGTTGAGTTTTCACCGATTAAATGACGCGCCACGCGACCATCTTGAGTAAGTACTAACATTCCTGTCGAGTCAATATCCAAACGGCCAGCGGGTGCTAAACCATGCAAAAACCGACGCTGAAATTCTTTAGCATGGTGTTGATTTAACTCGGGGTCATCCAACCACTCGTTGTCGGGGTGCACCAGCACAATCGCAGGCTGGTAATCATCCTCCGCCTGTCCGCTTACATAACCCACGGGTTTATGCAAAATAATGGTGACTAATTCTGATTGCACCTCATGCGCATAGCTACTGATCACAATTTCAGCATCTGGGTTAATGCGCGAGCCTAGCGTATCAATAATCACGCCATCCACCATGACCCAGCTGTTCATAATCCACTCGTCCGCCTCACGGCGTGAGCAAATACCACGCTCCGCCATCACCTTAGAAAGCCGTGGTAAATCAGTGCTAATGGCAGTCGATTTATAAGCGGCCTTTGCGGCAGCGCCGTATTGCGGCGTAGCAACCGCATCATAACCATCACGCACTTTGCCACCACGACGCGGGGCTTGGCGATACTGCGGCTCGTTTTTATCAGGGCGTGGCGTGGTGCGCGTATCGGCGCCCGCTGGCCTAGCTTGCTTAGGCTCTTGCTCACTTTTATCAGTAGGTCTGGTTGTATGAGTTGGGCGTGCATTTTGTCTAGCATTATCTTGCGCACTTTCACGTAGCTTGCCATCAAAGCGATGGTTACGCTGGCCAGCTCTGGCTGGTGCTTGAGCTGAAGACTCATGCCCTTCAGTTTTTCTTTCTACTGGCCGCTCATCCCTAGCAGGCACATTCACCTTAGGCAGCGCCACACTACGGTCACGCACCACAGTATTGGTACGACGCACAGGCGGTTTACTCGCCTTTACTTCGGTGTTGTCAGATTTTTTATTCAGTTTAATTGTGGTCAAAATAGTCTTTTATTCATGTGATTAGTATAGTTATTTAAACTGAAAGTTATTATGAGAATGCGCTAATAACAATTGATAGAGATTTATTACTTCGACCCCGCAGTAGTTAGCTGCATCTGGGATTTTAACGTTGGTTTGGCACTGTAAGTCTGATGTTTCATTAGTTACGATAATAAAGCTGTGGGCTTTAGCATAAGCCACCAAAAATGCATCAGCATTTGTTTCGGAAGCAAATACTTCTATGGCTTTACTTGTTTTGTTTAAGTTTTTCTTTTGAGTCCAAACTGTATTTACCCAAGTTTGTAGTTTTGCATATTCAGCAATACAGCTAATATCATTTGATGATAAAAACATACTTTGATGATTAAGCGCAAACTGTTGTAGGTAGTCCGTTTCATCACCTTTTTTCAGTTCGTTAGATACTTTATCAATAGAATAAAAACATCCTTGTTTATGCCCATCCATAACCCATTGCCAAAAGGCTGGAACTATATCGGGGTGGTAGTAATTGTTTTTTGCATTAATTAAAATATTGGTATCAAATAAGTAACGCTCATTGCCCACTAGATTACCTGTCATAAGCTACCAATCGTAGCAGCACTCTTATTGAGTAAAACAGCAGCTTCACTTGGCATCATTTTATTGTTTTTTACGAGCTCAATCACCTTGTTAGTTATCGTTTTGCTGTTTCTGATACGTACCATCGCTTTAGGAGAAGGACCCCCTTCGCTATCTTTAAAATTTTCCTTATAAGCTAGCCAAGCCTTCTCAGTTTCTTCGCTAATTTGGTTGTATAAGTCTCGGCTAATTTTTTGATGTGTTAATGCGGTTCGGGCGATAACCAACTCACTAACCTTGAAGTGACTATTTAGCTGTTTAATTTTATCTCGTGCATTATCACTGGAGTTATCCCATAAGCTTATAAACTCATTAGTAGGAACTAGCACTAGTGCTGCAATGGCATTACATTTTGCTTCACTTTGATTTTGTGCATCAACGTAAGTATCAGACACACCAGACTCACCTAACCATATATGAGCTATTTCATGAGCAAGAGTAAAAATATTGGCATTTTTAGAGTCAGCTCCATTAATAAAAATACAGGGGGCTAATGCATCTGTAATTACGAAACCTCTAAACTCTTGAACACTTAGTGGTTTTTTTGTGGAGTTAATGACAATGCTATTTTTAAAAATCAGAATACCAGCGTTTTCACAGGCTTGAGATAAGGCAGAAAAGTATTCGTCAGTATTTTTTGCTTTCAAGTTACCGAACTTTAGGGTGTCGCGAATATCTTTCGCAATAATTTCATTTGCAATCGTTTGGTTTTCGGCAAACTTACCTACAAATGGAAGTTTGTTCGCATCAATAGATGTCAGGTAGTTTTTATACCAAGTTTGCTTATGCTCAACATCTCTAAGTGTTTTAATAAAGTCAGCACTGAGAGGCTTTCGTTGATTCACTGTTCGAAAGTCAACAAATGTAGCATCTGGCTGATAACCCTTTGGGGGAGTATCTAAGAATAAGAAACCAAAAGGTACTTTTGCTTTTTCGGAGAATTTCTTTACCTGCTCAACCGTAAGCTTGCCTTGAGCAATATTGTTTGCAGTTTGTTCTGTTTTATACAAAAAATGTGCGAACTCAGGCAAGCTGTAGCCTGTAGAGGCGGCAGCCCAAGATAAGGTATCTACACTTAGTTGTAATGTTGCTTGCATAATAAATTAGTTGCCAAATATAGCTTGGACGCTCCCATTCTACAGTTATCTCAATAACCAGTAAATCTGCCTTTTTATTTAGTTAAAGTTCTAATTCGAACCTTCCGTTAAACCTAAGAATTTTTTCATGGACCCCATGTTATTTTGCCGCTAAGCCTAAGTTGAGTTGTTATCCCGACGGAATTAAAAACGTACTTTTTTAAGGTGGTTTTACCTGTATTACGTCGCAATTTACTTGATTACGGGTTTGAAGAAATTATCATCAATAGCGCCCATACATTAGCAGTAGAAGCGCTCCCCAATATTCACAAAGATCCGACCGTATGCTGGTAGCGCAAACAATTGTGGAAGGTATTGCGCTAAAGACCGCAGATAGTGCGGTTGCGGAATATTCAGTGGCGGTGATTAGGGTTTAAAATACCTGCAACATGGAAATCAGATTTTTACGTGCCTTGTGCTGAACACGTAAAATTTGCACATAGGTATTAAATGTACCTTCTGGCATCCAAGTGCGTAGTTCACGTAATAAGCTGGTTGCTGACTGATAGTTTTTGTTGTCCGCATGAGTTAAGCAGTCGCTAATGACAGACTGCATGTGTAAAGTAGCTTCTTGCGGATGCATTTTGCTGATAACACGTGCCAGTTGTAGCAAGATATCAGCTTGGCAAACATGTGTGTTAAGTAAATCCCGCAATTCATCTACACAACCTTCAGCTAAAAGACATGATGCGCGAAGCGAGCAGTCTGGCCTTGCATTTCCTCCTGGGTAGGCGTTTAAATAGTAAGCATTGCTACTTTGTTCAGCCTTAATCAATAATGCCAGTGCCTTTTCTCTCCATTCTGGCCATGCGTTGCCCGAATGCTGTTTCAATGCCATGTAGTTGTCGCCAGTACAGCTATGGCGAAAATTTTGCCAGAGGAGCTCTAGTGCTTCAGCATCTAGTCCATCTTGAAGGTACATGGCAGCCAACATGCTACGCAGGGTGTTATCTCGCGGGTGCGCTTTTACACCGCGCTCAGCCCAAGTAATGGCTTCACGTGTTCGCTGATGCGCCTGACAAAGTTTAACAATTTGATGATAACGACCAGGATAATGTAACGCTTGGCTATACATGCGAATGAGTAGATCAACATCTCCGCGCTGTATGGCAATATTTTCCATCAGCCTCTCAATGGTATAGCGCTCAGCATCATAATGACCATGCACATTAGAAGGCTTAAGGTTAGCCCATGCGCTCTCAATTTTGCGTTCCAGCTCGGCATAGCCTAACTCGCCTAACATCGCTTGGTAGTCATCTTTAGGGATAATGTTCCAACCATCCAACATTAGAAGTTTTAAAAAATTAGCTGGTTTGGGTTTGCTTGTGTTGTCAGCACTAACAGCAGCGTTTCGATAAATTTCCCCAGTGTCGGCAATTTCGCCACCCATGTAACCTGCAGAGTCATCACTCTCTGCGTAAAGTTTAATCAAACGCTCTAGTGCATATTCAGATAAGGCAACACATTCCCCGTGCTTACCTGCGCTATCAATTTGCCTTAACAAGGTATTGAGCTCATTAATTTTGTAGCTAAAATCTCTACTTTTTCGATAATCTAAAAAGCGCGGTCGCCCAAGTAAAGTGCTAATGGCCTTTTTTAAACTTGCCAAGTCAGTGGCGCCTAGTAAATGTTGCTGAAATTTAAGCTGCCGTTCTATATCAGTATCATTTTTTGCTAAATTGGCCAGTGTTTCAGCCAGCCATGCTTGCGGTTGCGCCAATAAAAATGCCCGCAAAGACTGTGTGGCTGATTTTTCTTCTGGCGCATCATTACTTTCACCTTTACTGGCGGCAATCGCAACTGCAACAATATGCTTACAACAACTACCATCATCATTGACAGGGCAGTTGCATTGGTAAGAGAAATCGCCATTTTGCTTTAGCGTCACCGTAACGCGATAAGAATCACTGCCTTTAACGCGCGCAGTGATTTTAGAGTCTGTACGCGTTAGCTCATGTACACGATTTTCACGGTAATATTTTTCACCACGTTGCCAAGTAGCTTTGTTGGTGTGGGATTGTAGTTGATCTAAATTGATGTTTGAGGACATGGTTTATTCAATAGGTTAAGTGGCTAAAGTGAAACCGCTTAGTCTGCTCAATCTTATTATAAAACCAACAACAGCAGCCGCGTTGCTAGGCTTCTTATTGAGCTTGAGTGTGACCAGCATATGGTTAACTAATTTTATGTCATTCGAATGTTTTAACAAAATATAGAGGCAATCTTTTAAATATCTACTTTCATTCAATGAGTTACTATCAATACTAGGAAGCACGGAATAAGTGCCTGCGCGAGCAAATTGCTTCGTTGCGCGGTACTCGCCTTAAAAAGGTAGTACGTCTGTTTTAATTTTTTCATGCAGCGCACTGCACCCATTAAGGGCGTCACCACCAATCTACAGCCAACAAAGTTGGCAAGATTGGTTGCAACAAGCGAGTGCGCCTTATGAGCCTGTAATGATGCTCATTGAGCAGTTTGTAGGGTGGAAAACTTGTTGCACATGAAGTATTTAAGACTGCGTGGGCAGCGCTTACTCACACTACTTGGCTGTTTTCAACAAGAGATTAGATAAGAGCGTCTTTGCTCGTTATAATGCACAAGTTGAGTCAATCATCGTAAACTTAAAAAATATCACACAGGATTTTATAATGACAAGTGCCCAGCAACGCGCAGAGCTACAACGCCAAATTTGGCAAATTGCCAATGAGGTACGTGGCTCGGTTGATGGCTGGGATTTTAAGCAATATGTGTTAGGCACTTTGTTTTATCGTTTTATTAGCGAAAATTTTGCCAGTTACATTGAAGGCGGTGATGAAAGCGTTAACTATGCCGCGCTCGGTGATGATGTGATTACCACCGAAATCAAAGACGATGCCATTAAAACCAAAGGCTACTTCATCTACCCTAGTCAGTTGTTTGTCAATATTGCCACCAATGCCAATAAGAATGAAAACCTAAACACAGACTTAGCCAAGATATTTTCTTCTATTGAAAGCTCTGCCAATGGCTACCCTTCAGAACAAGATATTAAAGGCCTATTCGCTGATTTTGATACCACCAGCAATCGCCTAGGCAACACTGTTGCCGAGAAAAACAGCCGTTTAGCCGCTGTGCTCAAAGGCGTAGAAAAACTAAGTTTTGGTCAATTTGAAGACAATAAAATCGACCTCTTCGGCGATGCCTACGAATTTTTAATTTCTAATTATGCCGCCAATGCTGGTAAATCTGGCGGCGAGTTTTTTACGCCACAAAGTGTTTCCAAACTGATAGCCCAACTGGCTATTCATAATCAAAAAACCGTCAATAAAATTTATGACCCAGCGGCGGGGTCGGGTTCATTGTTGTTGCAAGCTAAAAAGCAGTTTGATGACCACATCATTGAAGAAGGCTTTTTTGGGCAAGAGATTAACCACACTACCTACAACCTTGCGCGTATGAATATGTTTTTGCACAACATCAATTACGACAAGTTCAATATTGCACTTGGTAACACCCTGTTAGACCCCCACTATGGTGATGACAAACCGTTTGATGCCATTGTTTCTAACCCGCCTTATTCGGTGAATTGGGTGGGTAATGACGACCCCACGCTAATTAACGATGAGCGCTTTGCCCCCGCAGGTGTGTTAGCGCCTAAATCTAAAGCCGATTTTGCGTTTGTGCTGCATGCGCTCAGCTATTTATCGCCCAAAGGCCGTGCCGCGATTGTGTGCTTTCCTGGTATTTTTTACCGTGGTGGGGCCGAGCAAAAAATCCGCCAATATTTGGTGGATAACAACTATGTTGAAACCATTATTTCACTCGCGCCCAACTTGTTTTATGGCACCTCTATTGCTGTCACTATCTTAGTGCTTTCTAAACACAAAACCGACACAAAAACACAGTTTATTGACGCCAGCGGATTGTTTAAAAAAGAAACCAATAACAACGTATTAATTGTTGAAGGCGAAAACAACCACATTGATCAAATCATGGCGGTGTTCGAAAGTAAGGCGAATATTGACCACTTTGCAAAATCTGTAGATTACGATGCCATCGTTAAAGCTGAATACAATCTGTCAGTCAGCAGTTATGTAGAAGCTAAAGACACCCGCGAAGTCGTGGATATAAATAAACTCAATGCTGAACTCAAAATCACAGTGGCTAAAATTGACCAGCTACGCAAAGAGATTGATGCGATTGTGGCGGAAATCGAAGGTGCATAACCATGGCTAAAGATAAAACCACCTTGCCAGATATACGCTCATCTGCCGCAGAATACCTGACCTTTATTGCCGCCAGCGGTGAAGGTGGTGTGGAAGCGATTTATGCCGATGAAGACGTATGGCTAAGCCAGAAAATGATGGGAGTTTTGTATGACGTGAACGTGCGTACAGTCAACGAGCACCTAAAAACAATCTTTGCGGATAATGAGTTGCACGAGGATTCAGTTATCCGGAAATTCCGGATAACTGCCACAGACGGCAAAAACTACGATACCTTGCATTACAACCTCTCTGCCATCATCGCCGTCGGTTACAAAGTCAACTCCGAACGTGCAGTGCAATTTCGCAAATGGGCCACAGGCATTATTAAAGAGTTCACCATCAAAGCCTACGTCATGGATGATGCGCGTCTAAAAAACGACGGCACTCTATTAGGCAAACAATATTTTGAACAACAACTGGCGCGTATTCGTGAAATACGCTTAAGCGAACGCAAGTTTTACCAAAAAATCACCGACATCTACGCCACTGCCATCGACTACGACCTGACAGCCAGCGCCACCAAACGTTTTTTTGCCACTGTGCAAAACAAACTGCACTGGGCCATACACGGGCAAACCGCCGCAGAAGTGATTTACACCCGCGCCGATGCTGAAAAAAACAACATGGGCTTAAGCTCGTGGCAAGACGCCCCCCAAGGCAAAATTCAAAAATTTGATGTCAGCATCGCCAAAAACTACTTAACCGACCACGAGCTGGCACAACTACAAAGGCTGGTCAGTGCCTATTTAGATATTGCAGAAGACATGGCGATCAGACAAATCCCCATGACCATGGCCGACTGGGAAGAACGCCTGAATCGCTTTATTGCCGCCACCGACCGTGAAGTATTGAAAGACGCAGGAAAAGTGAGTGCCGAAATCGCGCAAGCCCATGCGATGAGCGAGTTTGAAAAATACCGCATTGTGCAAGATAGACTGTATGAATCAGACTTTGATAAACAAATTAAAGCACTCGAAAACACAGCCAAAAAAGAGAGTGATCCAGAATGAGTAATATTTTGGAGTTGCTTCAAGGGGTTGAGGTGGAGTGGAAACCATTAGGTGAGGTTTCAAAAGTATTGAGGGGCAAGAGATTAACTAGAGACCAACTTTCAAACAATAATAAATTTCGAGTTTACCATGGTGGATTAGAGCCTTTAGGTTACTACGAGCAGAGTAATAGACCAGCCAATTCAGTCATGGTAATAAATGTTGGTGCCTCTGCTGGGACAGTTGGTTACAGCGAAGTCGAATTTTGGTCATCAGATGGTTGTTTTTGTATTCAACATACAGAACTATTGAATAACAAATTTCTTTACTACTATCTAGTTGGTTGTCAGCTGTTGTTACGCTCAAAAGTAAGGGTCGCAGGTATACCTACACTTGATTCGACTGTGGTTGATAAGCTCATTATTCCCATCCCACCTCTAAAAATTCAAGCCGAAATTGTCCGTATTTTGGACAATTTCACGGAGCTTACAGCGGAGCTTACAGCGGAGCTTACAGCACGCAAAAAACAATACAACTACTATCGCGACCAGTTGTTGAGTTTTGAATTTCCCTCCGTTGGAGGGGTGTCCGAAGGACGGGGTGGTTGTGATGTTGAGTGGAAGACTTTGGGGGATGTATTTGATATTTACGCTGGCGGAGATGTGCCAAAAGATGCTCTATCAGACTCAGAAACAGAAGAATTTAATATCCCAATTTTATCAAATGGTATTGGCGATAAATCGTTGTATGGTTGGACAGATAAAGCAAAAGTGAATAAGCCAAGCCTGACCATCTCTGCTAGAGGAACAATAGGATGGACAAGTTTCCGAGATAAACCTTTTTTCCCTATTGTTCGATTACTCGTACTGACACCAAAAATTAAGTTGAATTTGAAATATGCTTACTACTACATGAAGACTATAGAAAATTACTACAACGTTCCACAAAATGGTATTCCTCAACTTACAAAGCCAATGGTCAAAGATGTAAGGTTCCCAATTCCGTATGCAAACGATCAAGAAAAATCGCTTGCTGAACAATCCCATATCGTTGATATCTTGGATAAATTCGATGCCTTAACCAACTCCATCACCGAAGGCTTACCGCGTGAAATCGCTTTGCGCCAACAACAATATGAATATTATCGTGAGTTGCTTTTAAACTTTCCTAAACCAGTAGTAGAGGCTTAACATGAGTAAGACATTAGAGGATATTGCAAAACAGCTAAAAAAATCAGACAAAAAAGTTCAACTGATTTATGCGTTTAATGGTTCAGGTAAAACGCGACTATCACGTGAATTTAAACAGCTTATTGCACCAAAAACAGATGATGATGAGGTTCTTCAACAGGCCGAGTTAGCACAAAAGAAAATTCTTTATTACAGTGCTTTTACTGAAGACTTGTTTTATTGGGATAACGATTTAACGCATGATGCCGAACCAAAATTAAATATACATCCGAATGCATTTACTAAATGGGTGCTCCAAGAACGTGGTCAAGATAGAAATATTGTTACAATTTTCCAAGCTTATACTAACGAAAAGTTAACCCCCAATTTTAACGCAGACTTTTCTTCAGTTAGCTTTTCTTTTGAGCGTGGCAATAATGAGCAAGAGCCAAATATTAAGGTTTCCAAAGGCGAAGAAAGTAATTTTATCTGGAGTGTATTTTATTCATTAATTAAAGAAATGATCACTGAATTAAATATTGTCGAGGTTAATGAACGTTCCGCTGATGTCTTTAACAGTTTGGAATATGTTTTTATTGATGACCCTGTTAGCTCTTTAGATGAAAATCATTTAATTCAACTAGCCGTAAATTTAGGACAACTGATCAAATCAAGTGACTCTAAAATTAAGTTTATTATATCAACTCACAACCCATTGTTTTATAATGTTATTTATAATGAAATAGATGCCAAAGGTGGATATATACTAAGTAAGCTTGACGATGGTAGTTTTGAGTTGGAAGAAAAGAAAGGCGACTCAAACAAAAGTTTTTCATATCATTTACATATAAAAAACATTATTCAAACAGCAGTTGATCAAAACAATGTACAGCGTTATCACTTTGCATTACTTCGTAACTTGTATGAAAAGACAGCTAATTTTCTTGGTTATAAAGGTTGGTCTGAATTGTTGCCAGGTGACAAGAAAGCCTACGCAAGCCGAATAATGAACTTTTATCCTCACAATACTTTATCCAACGAAGAGATTGCAGAGCCGACAGCGCCAGAGAAGGAAATGGTTGGTTTACTGCTTAGAAATCTCAACACTTATGGCTATTGGCAACAGGTTGAACAGAATGGTTGATTACACCACCCCGATTGCAGAAACCAACAAGTTCATTGTTTTGGATAAATACGCCAAGCAATGGCAGGTGAATCAATCGTACCAAAGTGAATATGATTTAGAGCGTGAGTTTATTACTGACCTTGAGCATCAAGGTTATGAGTATTTGCGTGATTTAAACACGCCTGAGGCCATGCTGGCTAATGTGCGTGTGCAATTGCAAGCGCTCAACGGGGTGCAGTTTTTAGAGGCTGAATGGCAACGCTTTGTTGAAACCTATTTAGACAAACCTAGCGATAGCATCACCGATAAAACTCGCAAAATTCATGATGACTATATTCATGACTTTGTGTTTGATGATGGGCGTATTCAAAACATATATTTGCTAGATAAAAAGAATATTGCCCGCAACAAAGTGCAGGTGATTAGGCAGTTTGAGCAAGCAGGCAAGCAACTTAATCGTTACGATGTGACGGTGTTGGTAAATGGTTTGCCCTTGGTGCAGGTGGAGCTTAAAAAACGTGGCGTGGCGATACGCGAGGCGTTTAACCAAGTGCACCGTTATAGCAAAGAGAGTTTTAACGCTGGCAATTCACTATTTAAATATTTGCAGATTTTTGTGATTACCAACGGTACGGATAGCCGTTATTTTGCCAACACCACCAAGCGTGATAAGAACAGTTTTGATTTCACCATGAACTGGGCGCAAGCGGATAACACGCTGATTAAAGACCTCAAAGACTTTACCGCTACTTTTTTTGAGAAAAACACCCTGCTGAATGTGTTATTGCATTACTCGGTGTTTGATGTGAGTGATACTTTGTTGGTGATGCGCCCTTACCAAATTGCCGCCACTGAGCGCATTTTGTGGAAAATCAAGAGTGCGTATCAAGCCAAAAACTGGAGTAATTTAGAAGGTGGTGGTTTTATTTGGCACACCACGGGCTCAGGTAAAACCCTGACCAGCTTTAAAGCGGCGCGCTTGGCGACTGAGCTTGAGTTTATTGATAAAGTGTTTTTTGTGGTTGACCGTAAAGACCTCGACTACCAAACCATGAAGGAATACCAACGCTTTTCGCCTGATAGTGTGAATGGCTCAGACAGTACAGCAGGCCTCAAGCGCAACCTTGAAAAAGATGACAATAAAATCATCGTCACCACCATTCAAAAGCTCAATAATTTGATGAAGAGTGAAGGTGATTTGCCCATCTACACCAAGCAAGTGGTGTTTATATTTGATGAATGCCACCGCAGCCAATTTGGTGAAGCACAAAAAAACCTTAATAAAAAATTCAAAAAGTTTTATCAGTTTGGCTTTACAGGCACGCCAATATTCCCCGAAAACGCTTTGGGCGCAGAAACCACGGCTGGCGTGTTTGGGCGTGAGTTGCATTCGTATGTGATCACCGATGCGATTCGCGATGAAAAAGTGCTGAAGTTTAAAGTGGACTACAACGATGTACGCCCACAATTTAAAGCGATTGAAACCGAACAAGATGAGAAAAAACTAACAGCGGCAGAAAACAAACAAGCCTTGTTGCACCCTGACCGTATTCGCGAGATTTCACAATACATCTTAAACAGCTTTAGGCAAAAAACGCATCGCCTGCAAGCTAATGGCAAAGGCTTTAATGCCATGTTTGCCGTGAGCAGTGTGGATGCCGCCAAGCTGTATTATGAAGCGCTTAAAAACTTGCAAAAAGAAAGTGCACGACCACTTAAAGTCGCCACGATTTTCTCTTTTTCTGCCAATGAAGAGCAAGATGCGGTTGGCGACATTCAGGATGAGAGCTTTGAACTCTCAGCAATGGACAGCAGTGCAAAAGAGTTTTTGAGTGCGGCGATTACCGACTACAACGCCATGTTTAAAACCAATTTTGATGTGGATAGTAAACAATTCCAAAACTATTATCGCGATTTGGCTTTAAAGGTAAAAAATCAGGAAGTCGATTTGCTGATTGTGGTGGGTATGTTTTTAACAGGCTTTGATGCGCCCACACTCAACACCTTGTTTGTAGATAAAAACTTGCGTTATCACGGCTTGATGCAAGCGTATTCACGCACTAATCGCATTTATGATGCGACCAAGACCTTTGGGAATATCGTCACTTTTAGAGATTTAGAGCAAGCCACCATTGATGCCATTACTTTGTTTGGTGACAAAAACACCAAAAATGTGGTGCTAGAAAAAAGCTATAAAGAGTATATGGAAGGCTTTACCGATGTGGCAACAGGTGAAGCTCGCCGCGGTTATTTAGATGTGGTAGCAGAATTAAACCAACGCTTTCCTCACCCTGACGAAATAGTTAAAGAACAAGATAAAAAAGAGTTTGCTAAGCTGTTTGGTGAGTATTTGCGCGTTGAGAATATTCTGCAAAATTATGACGAGTTTGCTGGGTTAAAAGCGTTTCAAAACTTGGATATGAACGATGCTCAAGCCGTAGAAGCGTTTAAAGTGCAACATTACTTGAGTGAAGCTGATTTAGCGCAGATGCAAGAGATAAAGGTGCCAGCGGAGCGCACTATTCAGGATTACCGCTCAAGCTATAACGATATTCGCGACTGGTTGCGCCGTGAAAAAAACGCCAATGATAAAGATGCCTCAACCATTGACTGGGATGATGTGGTTTTTGAGGTGGATTTGCTTAAATCTCAAGAGATCAATCTTGATTACATTCTAGAATTGATTTTTGAGCACAATAAAAAGCTAAAAGATAAAACGGCTTTAGTGGATGAAGTGCGCCGTTTAATCCGCGCCAGTATAGGCAACCGTGCCAAAGAAAGTTTGGTTGTAGATTTTATTAACCAAACCAATTTGGATGAGATGCTAGACAAAGCTAGCATTATTGAGGCTTTTTTTAGCTTTGCCCAAGCTGAACAACAACGTGAAGCTGAAGCCTTGATTAGCAGTGAGAACCTTAATGCAGAGGCTGCTAAGCGTTATATTCTAGCATCGTTAAAACGTGAATATGCCAGTGAAAATGGCACTGAGCTCAATGCCGTTCTCCCAAAAATGAGCCCGTTGAATCCGCAATACTTAATTAAAAAACAAAGTGTTTTCCAAAAAATTGCAGCTTTTGTTGAGAAGTTTAAAGGAGTGGGTGGGCAAGTTTGAGAAATAAAGTTGCTGGGCACCATCAATAGGCAAAAGCCAGCTTTCGCTGGCTTTTTAATTACAAATGGATTCCCGATTGCTCGGGAATGGCCGTTAGCTGAAGTTAAACCTTCTGGTAAACCTCTGAGCCTTTTTTCACAAACTCAATGGCTTTTTCCTGCATGCCTTTGGTCAGCGCTTCTTGTTCTGAAACGCCTTGTTCTGCCGCGTAATCACGTACGTCTTGTGAGATTTTCATTGAGCAGAAGTGTGGGCCGCACATTGAGCAGAAGTGTGCTTGTTTTGCGCCTTCTTGTGGCAATGTTTCGTCGTGGAATTCTTTAGCTTTTTCTGGGTCTAGGCCTAGATTAAACTGGTCTTCCCAACGGAACTCAAAGCGTGCTTTAGATAATGCATTGTCACGAATTTGCGCGCCCGGGTGGCCTTTTGCCAAATCAGCCGCGTGTGCTGCAATTTTGTAGGTGATGATACCAACGCGTACGTCTTCTTTATCTGGCAAGCCTAAGTGTTCTTTTGGGGTCACGTAGCATAGCATTGCACAGCCATACCAGCCTATCATGGCGGCACCGATACCTGAAGTGATGTGGTCATAACCCGGTGCGATGTCTGTGGTTAATGGGCCTAATGTATAGAATGGGGCTTCGCCGCAATGCGCTAATTGCAGCTCCATGTTCTCTTTAATCAAATGCATAGGCACATGGCCTGGGCCTTCGATCATGCATTGCACGTCGTGCTTCCAGGCAATTTGCGTGAGTTCACCCAGTGTGATGAGTTCGGCAAATTGTGCTTCATCGTTGGCGTCGTAAATTGAGCCTGGGCGTAAGCCGTCACCTAAACTAAAGCTGACGTCATAGGCTTTCATGATTTCGCAGATGTCTTCAAAATGCTCATACAGGAATGATTCTTTATGATGCGCTAAACACCATTTAGCCATAATTGAGCCGCCGCGTGACACGATGCCGGTCATGCGTTTTGCTGTCATCGGGATGTAAGCCAAGCGTACGCCGGCATGAATGGTGAAGTAATCCACGCCTTGTTCGGCTTGTTCGATGAGCGTATCGCGGAAGATTTCCCAAGTGAGGTCTTCGGCTTTACCGTCTACTTTTTCTAAGGCTTGGTAGATCGGCACAGTGCCGATTGGCACTGGAGAATTACGGATAATCCATTCGCGGGTTTCGTGAATGTTTTTACCTGTTGATAAATCCATTACGGTATCGCCGCCCCAACGCGTACCCCACACCATTTTTTCAACTTCTTCACTAATGCTGGAGCCAAGTGCGGAGTTGCCAATGTTGGCGTTAATTTTTACCAGAAAATTACGCCCAATAATCATCGGATCGATTTCTGGGTGGTTAATGTTCATTGGAATAATGTCGCGACCGCGTGCGACTTCATCGCGCACAAATTCAGGCGTAATTACTTTGGGGATGCTTGCGCCAAAGTTTTGGCCTGCATGTTGCGTTTGTAGCAGCTCGCTCATGTTTTCGCGGCGTTGATTTTCGCGGATGGCGATGTATTCCATTTCAGGGGTGATCATGCCT
>JAURWJ010000112.1 GCA_030655015.1 Methylotenera sp.
CCGTTAGTCGCCGCCAACAACATTTAATTCGTCAAAATAATCACTAGCCTCATTTTAGGCTATTTATTTTTTGATTCTATTCGCCTCTATTTCAGCAATGGTTTTAGCTGCCCACTCTTTTCCACCTAAACCAAAAGCCAGTGCTAATGCTAGGAAAATCGCGCCAAACACAATCACAAACAAAGAGTGAATAAGTTGCATGCCAATACCCAATTGCTCTAGGGCGACAAATATTGCCAGTATTTGAATCCCGTATTCGGCGGATGTGCTCACTGACAGTGCCGCAGAAAAATTAATACTATGCAACCAGGCAAACACCAGTTTATTAACGAAACGCGCCAGTAAAGTACCAAATATCATCACTAGAATTGCCAAAATAATACGAGGTAAAAAGCCCGCTAATTGTTGTAATAGCCCCGCAACCTCCGTCATACCTAATGTACTGGCGCCTGTTGTAATAAACAGGATGATCACCAGCCAATACACCACCTGACTGATAATGCCACTTAAACTCACATTTAAGTTTCCGCTATTAATAAACGCCTCAAAGCCAGATTTTTTAGCGAATTTATCAAAATGTGATAATTCTAATAGCCGCTTCACCGCAATTCTGGCTAATTTTGCAACGATCCACCCAAAAAATAAAATAACCATCACTGCTAATAATTTCGGCACAAAATGTACAAGTTGCACCCAAAATTGGTTAAGTGATTCCATGAAAACTTCAAGCTGATACTGCATCATTACCTCCTTACATTTTGTAAAAATTTAAGTTTTAACTTTATTGAGTCCATTAAGCTTAACCTAAAATTAAAATTATTTATCTGATCATTGCAAACTTATATCACTTTATACTTGCCAGCAATCACTGTGTTAAAATCCAAATCATGCAAAATTTACCTGAACCTATTATCCCCCAAAAACTCGTTATCGCCTCACGTGAGAGCGCACTTGCCATGTGGCAGGCACGTCATATTCAAAGCCGCTTGCAAATGCTATATCCCAAGACTGAAGTCACGATTTTAGGCATGACAACCACTGGCGACCAGATTTTAGATACGCCCTTAGCCAAAGTGGGTGGCAAAGGCTTGTTTGTAAAAGAGTTGGAAACCGCGCTAGCAGATGGTCGTGCCGATTTAGCCGTACATAGCATGAAAGATGTGCCGATGAATCTGCCTGAAGGCTTTATTCTCGCCGCGACCGGGGAACGTGAAGACCCGCGTGACGCCTTTGTTTCAAACGATTTTCCCTCGCTTGAGGACCTACCGCTGGGTAGTATTGTCGGTACTTCTAGTTTGCGCCGTCAAAGCCAATTACAGGCGCGATTTCCGCATTTAAAAATTGAATCCTTACGTGGCAATTTGCAAACCCGCTTACGTAAGCTCGATGATGGACAATATGCTGCAATTATTCTCGCTGCTGCTGGCCTGATTCGGCTGGAGTTAGGCCATAGAATCCGCCAACTTATTTCACCAGAACTCAGCATTCCAGCCGTAGGGCAAGGTGCATTGGGCATTGAGATTTGCGCGAACCGCCAAGATTTAATCACTACGCTTGCGCCACTTAACCACCCGGATACGCAAGTGTGTGTAGAAGCTGAACGCGGCATGAGCCGTGCCCTTGCCGGTAGCTGCACCGTGCCGCTTGGTGCCTATGCTGTATGCGAAGCTGACCACATTCGCATTACTGGTTTTGTGGCCAGCGTGGACGGCAAACAAATGCTTATTGAAACCACCACTGGCAACAGAAACAACGCTGAGGCTTTAGGTAAGACGCTGGCAAATCAGCTGGTTGCAAAAGGCGCAGATAAAATACTGGCGGCGTTATAGCCAACCACTTCGCGCTATTATGACCCCCAATTCTCTGCTCAAAGGTTTACACGTCGCCGTCACGCGCCCTGTTGACCAAGCGCAGAGTTTGTGTGAAGCCATTGCAAATCATGGTGGCACGGCTATTTCATTCCCACTCATTGCCGTTGCGCCTTTAGCAGATTATCAAGTTTTTGAGCAACAACTTAACCAACTTGAAACCACCGATTGGGCAATCTTTATTAGCTCCAATGCCGTTGATTATGCCATGCCGCGCCTGCTTAAAAAATTTGGCCACGTGCCAGAAAATTTAGAATTTGCGGCCATTGGTCACCAAACCGCTAAACAGCTCAGCCTTTATGGTGTGCATCATGTACTTATTCCACATACGCGCTTTGATAGCGAAACCCTGTTAGCTCTTTCTGAAATGCAAAATGTCGCGGGGCTGACTGTCGCCATTTTTCGCGGTGTTGGCGGACGTGAATTGATGGCAGAAACGTTAAAGTCTCGTGGTGCCAATGTCTATTTTGCAGAAAGTTATTGCCGGATAAACCCGCAAACTGACACCCAAATACTGGGCGAGCAATGGCGACAAGGGCAACTTGACGCTATAATAATCACCAGCAGTGAAGCCATGCGTTATTTATTGCAAATGGCGAAGGGATCTGTTTGGTTGCCACATGTAACTTTATGCGTGAATCATGAGAGAATCGCTGAATTACCCAAACAGCTGGGGTTAAAAGTGATAGTTGCCAACGCACCTGGTGATGACGCCATGTTGCAATGCTTATCACAATTGGTAAAAAATCATGACTGAACCAACACCTCACAACGGCCAGTCAGCCGTAACATTTAAAGAAAAACGTCAACCGTCCATGCTGGCTACAGGCACCTTACTATTGGTGATCATCGCCATACTGACGCTGGCTTGGCAGTGGCTAAATACACGTCACAGGTTTAATGAAGTAGAAAAATCTCTCAGCCACAAATTAGAAACCTACCAAGCGCTGAATCAACAGAGTCTCGCACTGGCAAAGCAGGCTGAAGAGCGCAGCACACAGGCCAACGCACGTACGGTGCTGCTTGAGCAAAAACTGGCAGAATCGCGCGACCAACAGGAGGTGCTGCAAACACTATATAACCAGTTGGCAGAAAACCGTGAATCGACCGCCGTGGCTGAAGTTGAACAACTGTTAAACATCGCCAATCAACAGCTGCAACTAGCTGGCAATGTAAAGTCGGCCTTGCTCGCGCTAGAGGCCGCACAGAAAAGACTGCTACCCATCGACCTGCCACGCGCAATACAGCTACGCGATACGCTAGACCTTGAAATCATCAAATTACGCGATCTACCTCAGGTTGATGTAATCAACCTGAGCGCCCAACTCACTTATTTATCTGAGCTATGCAGCACCCTGCCATTAATTAGCGCACGTCAGCCAGCACTCAACACTAATACCTCGCAAAAAAAATCACCTTCTACAAAAGAAAATACCTTGCAAAAGCTGGGCGCTTCTTTTTGGGGTGACATCAAAAACCTGGTCACGGTCGAACGTATTGATAAACCAGAACCACCACTGCTGGCCCCTGACCACGCATTTTTTCTGTATGAAAATCTAAAATTAAGGTTGCTTACTGCGCGAGTTGCACTGCTACAACACGATGAAGCCACCTACAAAGCCGATTTAAACACAGTAAACAACTGGCTCAATCAATACTTTGACACCAAGCATCCCAGCACCATCAAAGCATTCAAACTACTCAAAAGATTATCCAGTAACAATATCAGCATAGAACTACCGCAATTAAAAGATAGCCTCGCCGCAGTAAACCGCTATAAATTGAGCCTTGAACAAGCTGATTAAATGCGCTGAAAAATTATGGTGAAACGCAAAATATTTTGGTGGGCTCTAATGTTGTTACTGCTGGCAAGCCTAGTGTGGTTAGCCGGCAACAACCAAGGCTACGTGCTGATTGTGCGCACCCCTTATCGCGTGCAAATCTCGTTTAACTTCTTATTGATGCTATTTGTACTGGGGTTTTTCGCACTGCATTACTGTTTAAGAGCGCTGCATTTTATACGTAATATCCCTGCGAACAAACGTGATAAACAAAAGGTTTTGCGCTTAAAAGCAGTCAACGCAGCGCTACTAGAAGGCATGCAGGCGCTGATTGATGGTGATGAAAAAAAAGCCGAAGTTGCGGCTAAATTAGCATATAACTTGATTCAACATCCTGATTTAGAAACACTTGTGCAAAAACTAGCGGCTGATAAAACAACTGATTCTTAAATATCGTATTACCCTAACGAGAATACTTCCGCTCTATTTCATCCATGATCGGCTTAATGCCAGTTAGCGTGCCGCTTGCCTGCATGTCAATTTGGCCTTGAGCATTCAACAATGTCACGGTATTAGAATGCGCAATGTCATCGTCTGCAATCACTTTATATCGGCCATTTAAGGTATTGGAAAGCGTGCGTACCAACTCACTATTACCGCGGAGCACCTGCCAGCCTGTGTTAATCTCTCTTTTTTTTGCAAAAGCTTTCAGGGATTTAGGGCTATCTAACTCAGGCGTAAGCGTCACCAATACAAAACCAATTTCTTTGCGCTTTTGTAGTGGGATTTTACGCTCGATGCGTTTCATACTTTCTACAATGACCGGGCACGCGTTAGAACAGCCCGTAAATATAAAGGCAATCAACTGCGGCTTACCTGCGAGAGATTCCAAGCGAATTAACTGATCATCCTGTGTTTTCCAAACACCTCCCACCTGATAGACAGAATCACTTGGCAACACAGGTTCGGCAAAACTTTGGGCGCTAAAACCAAGCACACACAGCATTATTAAAATTTTCATCATGCGCTTCTTAATGATTAACATCTTGTGCACAACGGAAACCCAAGCTGCCGAGTGTAAATTTGGCATTTAAGCTAGAGCGAAACCCATAACGCATAAACGCTGCATAATCACTCGGATCCACAGCGCCAGCACTGCCAGAAGCACAGTAAAGCTCTTTATTCACGCTGCTATCATCACGCGATTCGCCACTAATCAAATTTGAATTAAAGTCTTCCGTCCACTCCCATATTAAGCCGTGCATATTATGCACACCCCAATAATTAGGCTGCACCTCGCCAACTTCTACTAAAGTTTGCTGTGCAGCTTTTGCATACCAATCCAATATTTTTTGGTTATACCCTTTTTCTTGACTGCCATTTTTTTGCGTACTTGAGGCCTGCGCCACATACTCCCATTCAGCTACCGTAGGCAACCGTTTTTGCTGTGCCTGGCAATACGCTTGTGCCGCATACCAAGAAACAAAAATAACTGGCTTATTCACGTCTGCTGCGTTTGGCGCAAATTGGCTGGAAGCCTTTACCCAATGGCTTAAATAATTTTTTTCAACAAAAATGCCAGGGGCAACGTCGCGCCGCCACTTGGCATGCTGTGCCACAAACTCTTGAAAAGCTTGATTAGTCACGGGTTTTTTATCTAACAAGAACGAAGACACTCGCACAACGGGACTATCTGCACTTAAATACAGCGGGCGATATTCGCCCGCTGTAATCGTTGCCATCTCTTGTGCCAAAGCGCTATTTGAAATTAACGCCATGAGCGCAAAATAGCAGAAACGCAACTTCATTTTACATGTGGATATCATTGACTGATGGTGGTGGGAGCTTGCGTCGTTTTTCAACTTGCGCAGATGTTATTTGGCCACCCTTATTATCAAAACTATTCAGCACGTAGGTTAAGACATTTGCAATTTGGTCATTATTCAATGCGATGGCTGGCATCACACTGTCATAAGTCTCGCCATTCACAGTGATTGGGCCTGAGCGACCATGCAGCAATATATCAACCGAACGATTGTGATCCGCATTTAAGTAATCAGACTTAGCCAATGGTGGGAAAGCATGTGGAATACCTTCACCCTTAGCCTGATGACAAGCCAAGCAATTAGACTCATACAAGTTTTGGCCAAGCGCAATTTGCTCGTCTTTAGTCAGCGCTTTAGTAGCTACAGCTGCTGCAGGATTCCTAATTGACTGCGCAGCAGAACCTTCTGGTAGATATACTTTATCGGCTTGCTTACCTGAGTAAATAATTTTATCTTCAGGGCCACTAACCTTCAGCATGCCCAGAGCGCCTTTATTAAAAGCACGGAAAATCGAGTGATCTACCATAATAAATGTACCAGGCACATCCACCTTAAACTCTGTGATCGCAGCGCCACCTGCTGGTACCAGCGTGGTCTGGACATTTTTATTAACTAGATCACCGCCCTCCACATAAACCTTATCAAAAATCTCACCAATCACGTGAAAAGAAGAAACAAGATTGGGGCCACCGTTACCAACAAACAGGCGTACGGTTTCACCAACATTGGCGGTAATGGCTTTATCTCCGTTAAGCGCACCTACTGAACCATTAAACACCACATAATCAGGTTGCTCTTTAATGGCTTTTTCCATATCAAACGGCTGTAAGCCAGCTTCGCCATATTTACCTTTAGTGTAAAAATCGCCCTGCATCACATAGTATTCTCGATCTACCTTTGGCAATCCAGCTTTAGGCTCCACTAAAATCAAACCATACATACCGTTGCCAATATGCATCCCCACCGGTGCAGTTGCACAGTGATACACATACAAACCAGGGTTCAATGCTTTAAAACTAAAGGTAGAAGTGTGCCCAGGTGAGGTAAATGAAGATGCTGCACCGCCACCAGGGCCAGTTACCGCATGCAAATCAATGTTATGCGGCATTTTTGAATCAGGGCTATTTGACAAGTTAAATTCTACTTCATCACCCTCACGAATACGCATAAACTGGCCAGGCACCTGTCCGCCAAAGGTCCAAAACATATAATCCACGCCATCAGCCATGCGCATTACTTTTTCTTGCGTTTCCATATTCACCACAATTTTTGCGGCGTAATTTCTAGCTACAGGTGGAGGAACATTGGGCGCTTGTGTCAGCACGGCCTCAATCACAGGCAATCGACTTGCAGCACTGGACGCTTGATTGGCACTACTTGATGATGACTGCTCGTTGACTTTACCACCACATGCGCTAAATGCCAATGCAACACTCACCATGCTGACTAACACTTTCAGTTTGAAATTATTCATAATAGCTCTCTCTTGATGTTAACTATGGTATTTCCTAATACCCTGCGACAGATTGTCACGCCATGACTGCAAGCATAGCAGCACAAATGCCAGTGACCTTGACCAAGGTCAATTTTTTCAAAGCAAACCCATCAAAATAGATTTAGTTTTGCATCATGTGGTAAAAAAATAATAGCGCGAGAATCTTCCACAATCACGATCAGTCGGCCTTGTTTGGTTTTATGAATATCCATAAAAATTCATACGCACAAAATCAAGAACTTAGTGCGTCATTTGTGCATACAACATTGGCAGTTCTTTAGGTAGATCTTCAGGTTTTCGTATCACAGCAAAGCCGCTGGCGCCAAATAAATGCGGCAGATACTCGTTAGCTTCAATATCAATGGTGACGCAGAATGGTCGCAACCCCTGCTGACGGGCTTCATGCAACGCCATGCGTGTGTCTTCTATGCCATAACGGCCCTCGTAGCGATCCAAGTCATTGGGTTTGCCATCAGTCAGCAATAACAATAGGCGCTGACGTTGTGGTTGTGCTACAAGTAACGTGGTGGCATGGCGGATGGCTGCGCCCATACGTGTGTAGTATCCAGGTTTGATGGCCGCAATGCGTCCACGAGCTGCGCTGTCATAGCGCTCCTCAAAGCTTTTTATGCGGTTGAATCGTACGTTTCCACGCTTAAGGGATGAAAACCCATACATGGCAAAGCGGTCACCCGTGGCTGTTAATGCTTCAGAGAACAAAAATAAGCTGTCGCGTATCACGTCTATCACACGTGCATGATCAGAGGCGTAAGCATCTGTAGATAGCGATAAATCCGCTAATAGCAAGCAGGCTAAATCACGTTGCTGATTGACTTGTGCGCGGTACACACCGCGATTGCCAGAGTGAGTGCCACTGAGCAAGTCCGCCTCTTGTCGCACCCATGCATCAAGGTCTATCTCCTCACCTTCCTGTTGCCCTTTTAGCCAGGTTCTGGTGGGTGCCAGCGCCTGAAACTGGCTACGTAAACGCTTGGCAGTGCGGCGCAATTGTGTCGGCAGTTCGCAGTGTCCGGCCAGTAGTGACACAAGTTCTTGCAGACGGCAGTAATCGGGTTGCATCATCTGTTTTTTGTAATCCCATTCTGGCAGTGAAATTCCCTCGCCTAGTGGCGCTTCGTCTTCGCCTGCGGGCGGTAAATCAAGGTCAAAACGTAATTTGGTTGCGCTGGTTTCATTATCGCGCGCCACCGTCATGCTATCCATATCTTCGGCGGCTTGTGCCGCATTCTCAAGATCATCTTCCTCGTCCTGAGGACGGTTGACCTTGATATATTCTGTCCATGAAAACAGACTCTCAGCACGAAACAACATGAGGAAACCATCTTTGCCATCCGGCATATCGGTGCGTTCTGCCGCATGTTTGCGGCGACTTTTTTCGGTGTTACTGTTGTCTGATTCATCTCTTTCTGGCGCACCATCGCTTGCAGAAGCTTTGCTTGGCGCACTAACTGGCGGGGTTGGGTGAGTCCATAACGGTACAGGGTGAAATGGCATTTTTGAAGGCGGTAAACCCTGAATACTGCCAGGTTGTTGCAAGGCCAGACGGATGGCGCTTTCCTGCGCGGCTTCTTGTGTTGGCAGGTCTGCGGGTGCGGGGCGTAAAGCAAGTATCGCCTCAACAAGCTGCTGGTAACGCGCGAGCAAACCAGGAAAGCGTTCTAACGTAACGAGTGTGGCAGTTTGATTACGGATTATCCACGGTAGGTCGTCATCCACTTTGGCTGCCGAGAGCGCGACTAACCACAAATACAAGTCGCGATTGAGACTACGTTCGGAGAAAAGCGCAATACGTTCAGGCAGGCGTAGCGTTTCGCCATCACGCCAGGATAATTCAACGCGCTCGCCACTGGTGGCAAGCCGCTGCATCCAACGGCGCCGTGCGCCATGGCGAGTAGGTGGCGCGGCTGATAAATTTAAGCCAGCATCACCGCCTAGTGCACGAAAATAAATAGCCGCAGTTTTGCTGATTTCATTCAAGCTCACAGCCGCATCCTCATGCTGCTTGTCGGCAGCACGTGTAACCAGTTTATGCCAGAGCTCGCCGACGTATTCTTCCATATTAGCGTCTATTTAAGGTTGGATTGTTCATTATCTGCCAAAAGTAGCATCAATCACTTCACGCAACGCCACTGCCGTTTCCGGGTCATCTGTTAGGGTTTCCACTAAGGCCGCACGGCAAGCGAGGGTCGGATCACAACCATCTTTAATCAAGGTGGCGGCATATACCAGCAAACGGGTACTGGCGACCTCTTCCAGATCATGGTCGCGTAATGCGCGGAAAGCATTAGCGATAGATACCAAGCGCTTTGCATTCATGGCATCAATGCCGGTTTCGCCGATTAAAATAGCTTCTTCTTGCTCTGCCGGAGGGAAATCAAAGGCTAGCGAGATAAAGCGCTGCCTGGTGGATGGCTTCATGCCCTTAAG
>JAURWJ010000116.1 GCA_030655015.1 Methylotenera sp.
GACTTCAGCGTACAACTGAGCAGCCCGACCAACGCCACCATTGGCGACAGCACCCAAGTCGCCACCATTGTTGACGATGGCCGTGCACTCCCACCAGGCGGCACTGCGAATGACGACCGTCCGACCCTCAACATAGGCAGCGCGACGGTCACCGAAGGCGGATACGCAACCTTTACGGCGACCTTGAGCAACGCCAGCACGACGGCAGTGACCTTTACCCTGAGCCTGACTGATGGTACGGCAACGCTGGGCACCGATACCAGCGCAGCCAGTACGTTGCAGTATTACAACGGTACTGCTTGGGTATCTGCCACTGGTGGGGTGAGCATCCCAGCCGGCAGCACCAGCGTGCAACTGCGCCTGCAGACGACGGATGACCTGCTGGACGAATCGACCGAGAACTTCTCGCTAACTGGTACGGTCACCAGTGGCAATACTACCAATGCTACTGCTACTGGTATGGCCTTGATTACAGACGATGACACCACACCGACGGTTGGCACGGCTAGCGCTACTCTCTCTGAAGAGGGGTTGACTGGCGGTATTGCCGACACCTTGGGTAACACCGATACGACCAACGTGCGGACGATCACCGGTACCATTCCGGTCGCCGATGCAGATGGCAACGCACTGACGGTAACGCTCACAGTGCCTGTAACTGCGCTGACCTCCAATGGTCAGACGGTGACTTGGAGCGGTACGGGAACCCAGATGCTGATCGGTTCGGCCAGTGGGAGCGAAGTGATTCGCGTCAGTGTCGACAATGCCGGAAATTATACGGCAACCTTGAGCAAGGCAGTTGATCATCCACTGAACAGCCAGGAGGATGTGCTCAGTTTCAATGTGGGGGTTACCGCAAGCGATGGTACGCAAAGTGGCACCGGAACGCTGACTATCTCCGTTGAAGATGACATGCCGACGGCCATTCCCGGCACGCAAACAGTGGTTCTGCCTTCGCAGGACACCAACATCATGCTGATTCTCGATGTCTCTGGCTCCATGAGCGATGATGCGGATGGCGTGGCCGGTGGTCCGACGCGTCTGGCTGTCATGAAGAGCTCGGTCAACATGATGCTGGATCAGTACGATAACCTCGGTGACATCAAGGTTCGTATCGTTACCTTCTCCAGTAACGCTGCCGAGCAGGATGCAATTTGGGTGGATGTTGCTCGGGCCAAGCAAATCGTGAATGGGCTGACAGCTAACGGAAGCACCAATTACGATGCCGCCTTACTTACCGCTCAAGGAGCATTTACCGATAGTGGCAAGATTGCTGGGGCAAAGAATGTTTCGTACTTCCTGACGGATGGACAGCCTACGGCCGCCCGCGATTGGGATGGTAGCGGTCCGCTGAACAGCCAGAACGGCATTCAGTCCGGCGAAGAGGCTTTGTGGGTCAATTTCCTGACCGCCAACCAGATCAACTCGATGGCCTATGGCATGGGGACTGGGGCAACGCAGGCCAATATGAATCCGGTCGCCTACGACGGGATCAATCAGGTCAATACCAACGCGATAGTCGTGGCCAATCCGGCGGTTGATCTGCCGCCGATCCTCCGCGACTCGATTGTGATGCCGGCAGGGGGCGAGTTGGTCAATGGCTCCCTCGGGGCCGGTTCGGGTATTGGTGCTGATGGTGGCAATTTGGCAGCCTTTGTTTTGAATGGTACAACCTACAGCAGTGGTGGCGCAGTTTCGGGTACCAACCGGGGCACCTACGACGCTGTCACTAACTCCTGGACAGTGACGACGACGGCGGGAGGCAAGTTTGCGGTCGATATGGACAGCAGCCAATATGCCTACACGCCGCCGGCCTCGACCGCGACCCAATACAACGAAAGTATCGGTTATACCCTGCGTGACAATGATGGTGACAGCGCCTCTTCGGTACTGACCATCAATGTCTTGCCGCCGCAGGTCGTAACCCTGACCAGTACCAATGCCAGCATTACCGGTCTGAACATGGGGTTGTCCGGCGAGTATTTTGGCTACAACGAATACCGGGACGGTACGGCCAGCGACCCAGCCTACGAGGGATCGACAACGGTTCGTCTGCATTCCGATGATGGTACGGCCGATGCCGGTATCGCCAACAACGTCGACCGCTTGGCCGATGTCGAGGCGATTATCGAGGGGCGCAACAACAACACCAACCTGATCAACAATGCCATTCTTTCGGATCCGACCAAGGCCGATGCCACCTTCTCGGTCAACAAGGTGGAGTTTGGTCTGCCGACTGGTTCCAACACGCCGCTGTTCAGTAACGACCTTGGCCAGAACGGTAAGGTGACCAACGGTGCGATTGGCTCCACGGCGGGCGGCAATACCAATAACCTTTATACCTTTCTCAAGGTTTCCTCCGGCAACGTCGATGGACTGGCGGCAACCAGCGGCCTGGGTGATACCACCGACGCCATCATCCGGATGGTTGGCTACATCTACATCCCGGCCGGTGGTGTCTACGATATGCGAGTGACGGCCGACGACGGCTATCGTGTGCTGATCAATGGCCAGAATCTAGGCCAGGCCGACTTTATCCAGTCGACTGCCACCCAGGTCTACAGCGGCGTTACACTGTCGGAAGGCTTGCAGCCGATCGAAATTCTCTATTGGGATCAGGCCGGTCACGCCAGCCTGCGTGTCGAGTTCAAGGTTAGTGGCGCGGCAGATAATACCTATAAGATTATCGGTAACGACGAATATGCATTATTCTCGCCGAGCGATGTACCAGTACTAGGTGCCAATCAGGATATCGTTGAATCCTCGACAACCAATGGTGTCTGGCAGATTCGAGATGGTGAGACTTATAGTGGCAGTAGTACTGCTGAAAAAATCGTCGGTAGCGATGGCAAGGACACCATTCATGCAGGTGGTGGTAATGACATCGTTCAAGGCGGTTCTGGATCTGATCTGATCTCTGGCGGTAGTGGTAATGATACCTTGACAGGTGGTTCAGGCGCAGATGTCTTTAAGTGGTCGTTAGCTGACGCAGGCACTATTGGGTCACCTGCGACTGACGTGATTGCTGATTTTGATAGCGTAACTGGCAGTGATAAACTTGATTTGCGTGATTTGTTGCAAGGTGAACTTGCAACTGGCGTAGGTGAAAACCTTGAAAACTACTTGCATTTTGAAAAAGTAGGAGGTGATACAGTGTTGCATGTAAGCAATACAGGTGCTTATGAATCAGGGTTTAATGCCAGTCAAGATGTACAGCTTATTACCTTGCAAGGCATTGATTTAGTAAGTGGATTTGCAGATGACCAAGCGATTATTCAAGATTTGCTCGCTAGGCAAAAGCTTATTACTGATTAAATCGTATGTAGTCAACTTTTCAATATTTGTCTACAGCAAACTTAACCGTTACTCATCAAGAGTAGCGGTTTTTTTTAATATAGTAACCTTCAGTTTTTCAATAGAACTCAAATAAATTGGTCACTTTTAAAGCAACCTTGTCGAAAATTCGACATTATTATTTTAATGGTGGTGACGTTTATCTAATGTAAACCGACTGAAAATCAACATACATAATTCTATGCGAGTGAATTACTTTTGCACAACACTAGCGGGTAGCCTTGATAACTAATGTACTTGGATATTTTAAGCACTTGTAATTCATGTAAACTATTGTTAATAAATACCTGTTAAATATACAATAAAAACAAAGGGTTGTTGATTTAGTTTAAAATGGCCTATTAGGCTCAATGTGGCTTCAAGGTGTATTTGAAAACTTAACTTACTGTTTCATGGTGTAGAAAGTATGAAATTTAGAGGCTGTTTAAGCGATTCATTTATGATATAAATAACTAGGTGTAAAAAAATGGCATAAATTTTGCTGCCTCACACCTTAGACAATACGCTATTTAAGGAAAAGATTTTGAACAGTAAGTTTAAATACAAATTAATGGTACTCGCGGCATCTTGCGGAGTTGGAATATTGGTAAACGGTGTTGCTTATGCCGCCGAACCATTGCTTCCACTAAAAGATATGGTAGAAAAAGTGGTCACTTTAAACCCTGAAGTGCAGGCGCGCTACCATAAGTTTTTAGAGTCTGGTTTTGAGCAAGAGGTGATGCGTGGTGGGTATTTACCTAAAGCTGATTTGGTTTCTACCTATAGAAAGCAAGAGGAATTAGTCAAAACGACTGGTAATACCAGTATCCCTCGTATGAATAACGAGCTGGTTTTAAGGCAGATGATTTTTGATGGTTTTGCCACGAGTAATGAAGTAAAGCGTTTGGGGCACGCAAATCGCGTGCGTTATTATGAGCTTCAAAGTGCAATGCAAAACACCACACTAGAGTTTATGCGGGCTTATATCGACACGCTACGTTATCGTGAGTTAAGCCAATATGCTAAAGATAATTATGTTGTACATAAACAGTTATTTGACCGTATTCAAGAGCGCGTTAATGCGGGCGTTGCCAGAAAAGTAGATTTGGAACAAGCCACAGGTCGGTTAGCATTAGCTGAAGCTAATTTGTTGACTGAGGCCACAAACCTGCATGACGTCACTGCGCGTATGCAGAGACTTTATGGTGAACTGCCGCCAAACACGCTGGAAGCCCCGACATTTTTTAACGGTGGCGTAGAACCAACTTCAACAGAAGCGCTGAAGGTTGCTTATACACATAACCCGGATTTACTTTCTACGATTGAAGATATTCAAGCCAAGAAAAATGAAATTAAAACCAGCGAATCACGTTACATGCCCAAGTTAGACTTACAAGCACGTAAAAATTTAGGCACAAGTTCGGATGGGCAATATAGTTCTAGCGCAGCTGACGTGCTTGAGCTTAAATTAAACTTCAATTTATTTAATGGCTTTTCTGACCAAAATTCAATCAAACAAACAGCGCAAAAGCTCAATGGCGCAGAAGACATGCGCGACAAAGCCTGTGTGGATACACGCCAAATTGTAGTGATTGCATACAATGATATTGCGCAACTAAAAGAGCAGTACATTTATCGTTCACAACATAAAACTTCTATTGAAAATGCACGAGAAGCCTATCGCCAGCAATTTGATATTGGTCAACGTACCCTGCTTGATTTGTTAGACACTGAAAATGAATATTTCCAGGCTAAACGCAGTATGACAAATACGGAGTTTGATTTACAAACAGCTTTTGCACGCACTTATGCAGGGCAGGGAGCACTGTTAAATAAAATCGGTGCCGCCCGCGGAGGCCTGCCGGAAGTTTCCCGTGAACAATATCTGGAGAGTGAAAATGTCTGTCACGCAATAGCGCCAGTTCAAATGACTGTTGATAAAGCGGCCTTACTGGCGGATGCCAAACCATTTGATAATGTGCGACTTTCACTCGCTAAACCTAGTGTGAATACTGCCTTGAGCCCTGAGCCAAAAGCACAGGTTTGTAGTGTGCCGGATGTCACTACGCGTGTGCGTGAGTGGGCGACGGCTTGGCGTCAAAAAGATGCAGATAATTATTTGAGATTTTATGCCGATAAGTTCTCTCCAGAACCGCCACTCAATAAAGAGCAATGGACACAACAACGACGTGCACGTTTAAGTACTAACGGTAAAATTGGGTTGAAGCTCAATAATCTTGAAGTGGTCTGTGATGGCGATAAAGCCAATGCAAAATTCAACCAAGATTACAGTTTAACTACTTATAAAATACAAAAAACAGGGAATACAAGTTGTGAGGTATGCAATATGAAACGCATTCCAACGACTGCATTTAGCGACCAAGTGAATAAAGAGCTACAATTTGAACGCGTTAATGATCAATGGCAAATTGTAAGAGAGCTAACAACTCCGTAACGAACTGCTGTGATTACATGTATTTATTAAATGGCCTGTATTAAAAAGGGCTCGCACCTGAAAATGCGTGCCCTTTTGCATTTTAGCTCGACCAACTAGACTTTCATCTTAAAAATGGCGGTGCAACTTTACATGCACTTAATGTAACGTCAATCAATGTCAGTGGTAAGTCCCCCATTTAAACGCTGCTTACACAGAGATGATGTAAGGGTGTTGAGTTCGGCAGATTTTTAGTGTGAAAAGTGCCTGCTACATCAGGGGTGATTCAGTCTTTGTTTACTTGGAAATGAAAAATTTTCTAAAATATAGATAAAAAAATCATATTTTTTGCTTCAAACACCGCAGTAGGTGATAGAATACGCACCGTTATTTGATCTACACCATACATCCGCCCGGGTGGTGAAATTGGTAGACACAAGAGACTTAAAATCTCTCGCCTTATGGGTGTGCCGGTTCGACTCCGGCTCCGGGCACCAAACAAAATCAATGGCTTACTTCACGTAAGCCATTTTTTCTTTTTTTAGCGATGCACTCTCAAGTTTTGTCCAAAGATTTCCATTAATCAACATCCAATTTCCCCACTTATTCAACGCTGATGAGCGCAATTTTTGCACTAAGAGATTTTTAACTATTAGCGGTTTAGTGAATCATTAGTTCACCGGGTTTCGCGCTACATATTACGGCTTTCGTAACCGATCAAAACTGCATTGGCGTCAATGCGTATGCTTAATTACTATATTAGGATTGCTCATAATTCTGTATGCTTACAATAATTGTCAGGCAATACTATTATCTGATATACAAGCACTTGAAACAATTTGAAGCAGATTAAGGCTATGGAACAAAAAAACACGCCGATTGAAACCGCTCGCCAAACACTAATGCAGTTAATGCAACGTAAGTTGCCACCTACACCTGATAATTTTCGGAGTGTTTACGATGAAATTATGGGCGTTAAGTCCATTGATAAATCTGCAGAGTTAGCCAAAACGCTTGAAAAAGTGCTGTTTGAAGCAGGTAGAAATACCCCCAAATATATCGCTGTAGCACAAGCGATATCACCATTGATTGAGAAAAGTGACTGGAGAAAACTTGAAGATCAATTACGCAAATTGTTTCCTTCAGAGTCAGCTAATGCTGAAGTAGGGGAGGCAAATTGGTCGGTATTGATTCGTAGTTTACTCAAGCAGTTAGAGGTGAGCCATAAGGGCGTGACTTTGAGCCGCAAAAAAGAGGGGTTAAGTAAAGTGCTTACTAACTTTGCTAGCGATCCTGATGTGCTGGCACAAAAAATTCAAGCGCTTATTAGCTCCTGGGGCGTTGGGAGTGCTGCTGAAGCGGTTGGCACATCCTCGCCGCCTACCAGTATCGCTGAGGCTACGCAGGCCACAACGACCACTGCAAATGCGCTTGCGTCTGTGCAATGGCGAGAGATGCTATTGAGAACATTTGAGCTGGTGCTGATTCCACATTTGCAGGCAGTGTCAGATCATCAACAAAAAGCAATCAGTTTATTGGGTGTGATGCGGCAAGCCAATGGCGAGGAAGCGCTCACTAAATGTGCAAATGACCTAAGACCCATTTTATTGTCTTTGGAAATGGAGCGTGACCATCAAGCGCGCATCCATGAGTCATTGTTACAACTTTTACGCTTGCTTATGGAGAGCATGGGGTCGTTGGTGCTTGAAGATCAGTGGCTTTATGCACAAACCACCGTTATCAGCGATATTATTTCAAAGCCGCTTAACATCAACACACTTTATGATGCAGAGAGTAGTTTAAAAGAGCTGACATATAAGCAGTCACAGCTTAAACCCGCGTTAACAGAAGCCAAAGATACGCTGAAAAAAATGGTGACGACTTTTGTCGATAGATTGGTAGAAATGACAGAAAGCACCAGTGACTATCACGATAAAATTGAAGGCTATCAACTAAAAATAGCTTCTACGGAAGACATGGGCGAGTTAAATATATTGCTCAATAGCATATTGGAAGATACGCGCGCCATCGGTTTGAGTGTGCAACGTACACGCGATGAGTTTACCTTGAGCCAAAAGCATGCAAAGGACGCAGAAAAAAGAATACAAGAGTTGACGGCAGAGCTTGATTATATTGGTGAAGTCGCTCATCAAGATTACTTAACAGGCGCACTTAATCGACGGGGTATGGATGAGGCTATTGAACGCGAATTTAACCGCGCAGATCGCCACAATACGGTCTTGTGTGTTGCGATGCTTGATATAGACCATTTTAAAAAGTTAAATGATACCTTAGGCCATGCCACGGGTGACCAGGCCCTTACACATTTGGTTAAGGTGCTAAAAGATGTGTTACGCCCGACGGATGTGTTAGCGCGCTATGGTGGTGAAGAGTTTATTATCATTTTACCGGCAACGCCACAAGATGAAGCGATTAAAGCCGTGGCACGTGTGCAGCGCGAGCTCACTAAAAATTTCTTTATGCATAAAAATGAGCGTGTGCTTATTACATTTAGCGCCGGAGTGGCTGAGCGTGCGACTGGTGAGTCTGCAGAGCACTTGATACCCCGTGCTGACGCGGCGCTGTACCTTGCTAAACATAGCGGACGTAATCAGGTAATAGGCGCAGAACTGCTGCCCGAGCCAGATGGCACCGCTGTTGAGTAATGATTTTGGTTGTATGAGCGATGTATAAATATCGTTAGTTAAATCCGTGACGTACGGCTGGGGCCAGCTGTTTTAATTCCTCATCATCATACAAGCGACCTCGTGTGATAAATGCCATGCCTGTGCCGCAATCTAGTGAAAATGAGCCGCTAGAGCCCACAACGGCATCAAGGATGGTGTGTGTGTTTTGCGAAAACGTAAAATGGCTATCGCCCATATAAAACATTGTGCCAGCAATTTCACCTAACTTTACATCCGAGGGGCTGGGTTTGAATTCATTGGCGGGCAGACATAAAGGGCCGCTGCCTTCGCAGCACCCACCAGATTGAAAAAAAACAATCGGGCCAAATTTTGTAGTGAGTTGTTGTATCAATGCTATCGCGGCAGGGGTGGCAGAAACGCGTTCAGTCATGATTTAATCTCCAAAAAAAAGAGGCGGGGTTGGCCGCCTCTCAAATTTAGTGCAAAGTTAGCGGACAAGGCGCTTGTTAGAAAAAGCCTAATTTTTTAGGACTATAACTTACCAGCAGATTTTTAGTTTGTTGATAATGATCCAGCATCATTTTGTGCGTTTCGCGACCAATGCCCGATTCTTTATAGCCACCAAATGCAGCATGGGCTGGGTAAGCATGGTAACAATTGGTCCATACGCGACCAGCTTTGATGCCACGACCCATGCGGTAAGCACGGCTACCATCACGCGTCCATACACCAGAACCTAAGCCAAACACGGTGTCATTAGCAATAGCTAATGCATCTGCTTCGTCTTTAAAGGTGGTAACAGCTAACACTGGGCCAAAAATTTCTTCCTGGAACACGCGCATTTTGTTATGACCTTTAAGTAAAGTCGGTTGAACGTAATAGCCATCGGCAAATGTGCCAGTTAATACGTTACGCTCGCCACCAATCAAAACTTTGGCACCTTCTTGCTTGCCAATATCCATGTAAGACATAATTTTGTTGAGTTGATCTTCAGACGCCTGCGCACCAATCATTGTGTTTGGGTCTAACGGGTTGCCTTGCTTGATGGCTGCAACGCGAGGTAAAACACGTTCCATAAATTGGTCATAAACGGATTCTTGAATTAACGCACGTGATGGACTAGTACATACTTCACCTTGGTTAAATGCAAATAATACCAAGCCTTCAACCGCTTTATCAAAGAAGTCATCATCGGCTTGTGCAATGTCTTCAAAGAAAATGTTAGGTGATTTTCCACCCAATTCTAACGTGGCTGGAATTAAATTAGCTGCGGCTGCTTGCGCAATCACACGACCTGTAGCGGTTGAGCCGGTAAATGCAATTTTGGCAATACGGCGGCTGTTGGCAAGTGGTGCGCCTACTTCACGACCATAGCCGTTGACGATGTTTAACACGCCAGGAGGCAAAATGTCTGCAATTAGTTCAGCCAGAATAAGAATGCTGATTGGCGTGAACTCTGCTGGTTTCATGACCACACAGTTGCCTGCGGCAATCGCAGGGGCAAGTTTCCATGCCGCCATTAAAATTGGAAAATTCCAAGGAATAATCTGACCAATAACACCTAGAGGCTCATGAAAATGATAAGCAACAGTTGTTTCATCAATTTCACTTAAAGAGCCTTCTTGTGCACGCAAACATCCGGCAAAATAGCGAAAGTGATCAATGGCCAGTGGAATGTCGGCATTGAGTGTTTCGCGAATGGGTTTGCCGTTATCGATGGTTTCAGCGGTCGCTAACAATTCTAGATTAGCTTCTAAGCGATCAGCCACCTTAAGTAGCAAGTTGGCTCGTTCACCTGGCGCGGTCTTTCCCCATTTGTCAGCGGCAGCATGTGCAGCATCTAGTGCCAGCTCAACATCCTCTGCGCTAGATCGAGCAGCCTTTGTGTAAGGCTTACCAGTGATGGGGGTAATGACGTCAAAGTATTCGCCGTTAACAGGAGCTACCCATTTCCCACCAATAAAATTATCATATTTGGCTTTGTAAGGGATTGTTACCCCAAGACCTTTTAATAAATCTAAACTCATGCCAACTCCTTTGGTTTTCTGTTGTTGATGATAGAACTTTCACTAATTGAACTGCTTTAATTAACTGAATTTGAAGTGTGCAATTTTTATTCTGGATCTTGCAAACAGTAAACCCAAGTGACAATCAAATCAAGGGCATTAGTCATTAATCTGTAAAAATTAATTATTTTACTTAGTGAGAAAATTCCGTGTTCATGACCATGACTTTTATGGGCAGGATATAAGCTAGAAAAATCTTATCGCTTGCGCTATAGTGTGCTGATGCAAGTTAACAATTAAGATTATTATCTAATGCTGATATGTCAGAAAACCAAGCACAACCTTCTATTTTAACGCGTGAGTTTTGGCGCAGATTTTCTAATCCTTCGTCTGTCGCATTGGGTAGATCTATTTTATCTATACTAGTGTTTGCCGAAACGCTAGTGAGTTTTTTTTGGATATTTACATTATCAGGTTTGGGTGAGGGTTACGCACTAATCGCGGCCGTCCCTTATTTTTATCTGGTTATTTCTTATGTTAGCCTGTTTATTTTCTACCGATCCAAGCGTTTTGAGTATTTTACATTCACGCAATTGGTGATGTTGCTGGTGATGCCATTTTTTATGCAATGGGCGATTGGCGGTTTTGAGGCCTCTAGTGGCGTTGCCATTTGGGCTATTTTATCTCCTGTGGGTGCGCTGATGATACTAGGTACGCGTCAATCAACACCTTGGTTTTTGCTATTTATTGGGCTAGCTTTTCTTTCATGGAAAATGAACCCTTATTTTGCCGGTAATGCAATGCCAATACCTAGCGACGTAAAAGATACATTTTTTTTGATGAACATTACGGGTACTGCTTCAATTTTATATGGCGTATTACGTTTTTTTCAGGCACAAAAAGAACGCGTCATGCTGTCGCTGGAAATAGAGCAAGCACGGTCTGAAAAACTATTACTGAATATATTGCCTGCGCCCATTGCCGAGCGTCTTAAAGCCAATGATATGCGAATTGCTGATCACTATGATGCAGTGACGGTTATGTTTGCTGATTTAATAAACTTCACGCAAATGTCAGAGAAAATGTCACCGACCCAGTTGGTTGACTTGTTATCGCAAGTGTTTTTGAAATTTGACCAACTTGCAGAGAAGTATCAAGTAGAAAAAATCAAAACCATTGGTGATGCGTATATGGTGGTTTCAGGTGCGCCTGTGATTTGCGCTAATCTCGCACAGAGAATTGCCGCAATGGCACTAGAAATGCAATCAGCGCTTAAAGAAGTGGCGACCAGAACAGGATTGGACCTCAATATGCGTATAGGGATTCATAGCGGTGCTGTAGTGGCTGGTGTGATTGGCAGTAGCAAGTTTAGCTACGACTTATGGGGCGATACCGTCAACTTGGCAAGCCGTATGGAAGAAACCTGCATCGCTGGTGCTATTCAAGTGACTGCAGAAACGCAGCGATTGTTAAAAGATAATTATGTGTTTTCATTAAGAACCGCTGTTGAAGTAAAAGGCAAGGGCGTTTTAGATACGTTCACGCTACTAAAGCAAGCATAATGCAAGGCTAGTGGCCGGATGTTGGGTTTTATACCAATATGCACTATAATTCGCCCCTCTCGGAAGGGTGGATGAGCGGTTTAAGTCGCACGCCTGGAAAGCGTGTTTAGGTGAATAACTTAACGCGGGTTCGAATCCCGCCCCTTCCGCCAAGGTTAAATTAGCCTAATTATTTGTTATAAAACAATGGGATAAGTTAACTTCTAAAATCTTATTTACTTCGCATGTTTAACTTAATATTTGGGTAAATAGGCCTGCCTTGTTTGCTGTATGTCTCTCTATAAGTCACTTAAAGGACGTGCCACAGAAAGCAATCACTATTAGATTTATCAACTGTTGGCTTGCTTTGTTTCTAAAATAAATGACAAAACTGATGTAATCATCGGCTTCACATGACCAATGAGTTTGCTGAGATGGCTTTTGAGCTATATATAAACACGGGTTTTGAAGCGTTAGGCCAATCCAGACTCCCCAATTTAGCTGTACTGAAGTAGCGCAAAATTTCTGATGTATTTGGCAGTGGTGTTGATGAAATCAGAAGTCTATTTTTTAACTTCCAGACACAGTTGTATGAAGTTCAGGTAAGACCGTCTTAACAAACACTCGCTAATTCAAGCTACTCCAACTTAACGGGTCAAAAGGTCGGCTTTGTAGCCGCAATTCATAATAAACCCCGTTAGCTTCGTTGCCACCGCTATTGCCAACAGAGGCAATAGCATCGCCGCCGCGTACTCTTTCACCTGCTTGTTTTAATATAGCCTGATTATTTCCATATAAGCTCATATAGCCATCGCCATGGTCCACAATCACTAAATTGCCAAAGCCGCGTAACCAGTCAGCAAAAACCACGCGACCACTGGCGACAGACTTTACCTCTGCACCTTCATTGGCCTTAATAAACAGGCCTTTCCATGAAACGCCGCTGTCTTCACGGCTGGCACCAAAATGGTTGGTAACGTCACCGCGCACTGGTAGTCGTAACTTGCCTTTAAGTGCCGCAAAGTTAGCGCCCGCAAACTCATCACTAGGCACAACATTATTGTTGGCGATAATTTGCTTGGTTTGTTTATTATTAGCGGAGTTATTTTTTGTGGACTTGGTTTTAGGGTTGGCTGGAGTAATCTTGGCTAAACGTTCTACTAGTTGCGAGAGTCGTTTTTCATCGCGTTTCAGCTTTTTGATTTCACCACGTTGTGTTGCAATTTGCTGTGAAAGTGATTTTACTACTTTAGATTTTTCTTGTTTTTCGCGTTGTAAAGTCTGGCGTTCATTCACCTGTTTTTGTTTAAGCGCGTCAACTTCTTTCAGCGCTGCTGCGGTTTCTTCATTGAGTTTGGTTAACTTGGCAAGGTTGCCTTGCATATTTTGAATCAACTCAGCCCGCGCTTTTGCAATGTATGAAAAATAATGAATATCACGTGCAATTTCACTTGGGCGTTCATTTTGCAAAATCATCTGCAAGTAGCTGGGTTGGCCATGACTATATTGCTGATAAAGTTGTCCACTTAATAGTTTTTGTTGTTGCGACAGTAATTGATTGGTTGAAGAGGCATCCGCCTCAAGCCGCGTGAGGTTTTTTTTATTTTGCTGCTGGCGTTGATTGATTTCATATAGTTTTTTGTTGGCTTCGCTAATCGCCTGCTCACTTTCTTTCAGCGCATCGGCAGCGTCTTTGTGCGCTTCTTGCGAGTGATCCAGCTCTTTTTTGAGTGATTCTAAACGTTGGTGCAAATCGCTCAACGCCTGTTTGGGCTGCGCTGGTTTTTTTTCAGCCGACACTAACGGCGCATGTAATAACAATGCGGCCATCAAGGCCGCCATTGAAGTTAAACGAAGGGGTTGATAATGCGTCATTAGACTAAAATAGCTTAAGCTTTAATATCAAACTTTAACTTGCACTAAATTTTTACCTGTCATTTCGTCAGGTTGTGTCAAGCCCATCATGTGCAGTAGCGTAGGCGCTAAATCAGACAATGCACCACCGTTGTTTAGCGTAGCTTCTCGACCTATGTAAATCAGCGGCACCAAGTTGGTGGTGTGTTGCGTATGCGGTTGTTGATTTTCAACATCGTACATGAGCTCTGCATTGCCATGGTCTGCGGTAATCAGTACCTCACCGCCTATGCTTTGCATGGCATTTACCACTCGACCGATGCAAGTGTCTAAGGTTTCTACTGCGGTAATGGCAGCACCTAGATTACCTGAGTGGCCTACCATGTCACCATTGGCGTAATTGCAAATGATAGCATTGTATTTTTGGCTGAGAATGGCTTCTTCAAGTCTTTCAGTCACTTCATAAGCGCTCATCTCAGGTTGCAAGTCATAGGTTTCTACTTGCGGAGACGGTACCAAGATTCTGTCTTCACCTGCAAAAACGGTTTCTTCACCCCCATTAAAAAAGAAAGTCACATGCGGGTATTTTTCAGTTTCGGCAATTCTTAGTTGCGTTAAACCAAGGTTAGACAGGTATTCTCCAAACGTGTTGTGCACTTCTTGTGGTGGAAACAGCGCAGTGGCTTTGGTTTCTTTTTTGTCGTACATGGTGAGCGTAAAATAGCCAGCTAATTTTGGTACATGGCGGCGATGAAAGCCGTCAAAGTCTTCAGCCAGTAAGGCATGCGTGAGTTGGCGGGCGCGGTCGGAGCGAAAGTTCATGAATACGACTAAATCACCATCTTCTAAATGCACGGGCGCATCACCAGTTTTGCGAATAGCGGTAGTTTTAACAAACTCATCGTTCTCGCCACGTGCGTAGGCATTTTGTAAGCCAGCAGCGGCAGTTTCGGCCACAAACTCACCTATGCCTTCGGTAAATAGTTTGTAGGCAGCTTCTACACGCGGCCAGCGTTTGTCTCTATCCATGCCGTAAAAGCGGCCGCTAATCGAGGCGATTTTGCCTACACCTAGGGTTTTACATTGTTGTTCTAGCGCCTCAATAAAAGGTGCAGCGCTTACAGGTGGCGTATCACGACCATCTAAAAATGCATGAATATACACTTTGCTTAAGCCGTATTTGGCGGCCATTTTAATCATGGCGTGAATATGGTCTTGGTGGCTGTGCACGCCGCCATCTGAGAGCAGGCCAAAAATATGTAAGGCTTTGTGATTGTTTTTAATATTGAGTAATGCCGGTTTTAATTCGGCATGTTCAAAAAACTCGCCGCTGGTAATGCTGTTGTTGATGCGTTCAAAGTCTTGAAACACGACACGCCCGGCACCAATGTTAAGGTGTCCCACCTCTGAATTGCCCATTTGGCCATCAGGTAAACCCACATAATGTTCTGAGGCATTGATCAGCGTATGTGGGAAGTTTTTCCAAAGCGTGTCCCAGTTGGGTTTTTTGGCTTGTGCAATGGCGTTATCGCTCATTTCTTCACGATAGCCAAAGCCATCTAAAATGAGTAAGCAGACGGGGGTGGTGTCTAGGGTGGTCGCGGACGTTGACATGATATTTCGCCTTAAATATTTACATAAATTTATGGGAGCAATGTCACTATTTTAGCTTAATTACACGTAAAATCGGACTGCAAATTTAATGGTACAGCTATAGATTCGGTTTTACGAGTATCCGCTGCGCGGATTGCTAGTTTAAAACACTTCGTTGTCATGCCGCGATATTCACAAAAATAACGTCTTACATATTAACTATATGCGGCGTTGTTATTTTTAATGACGCATTGCCTGACATGTCGCACCAATCTTGCTGCTTTAGTGGCTTAAATTGGTGGGGATGTCATTTGCAGGTAAACTCATGAATGTATAGCGGTTACCCAATCTGATTTTATTTTGAGAGGAAGTACGTGGAATTTATTATAAAAAATGCTTTGCTGATAGGTTTGGCTGTGGGTTCGGGCATCATGTTGTTATTGCCAGCCCTAAAAAAGGGTGCGGGTGGCGTGCCAAATTTAAGCACATCAGAAGCAATTACTTTAATCAATCGTAGCCATGCAATTGTGCTGGATGTGCGTGATGATGCTGAATTTGCCAGCGGTCATATTGTGGATGCCAAACATATTCCGTTAGACCAGTTGGCGGAACGGTTGAATACGCTAAAAAAATATCAAGATAAACCGATTTTGGTGAACTGCCAGCATGGTGCGCGTTCCGCTAAAGCGTGTGATGTTTTGCGCAAGGCAGACTATAAGCAAGTTAATTATTTGCAAGGTGGCATGGACGCCTGGATTGCAGCCAAATTACCCATTGTAAAAGAGGCGTAGTTGATGGCTAATGTTTTGATGTATACCACGGCGGTCTGCCCTTATTGTATGAACGCCGAGCGTTTGCTGATGAGTAAGGGCGTGACAGAAATCAATAAAATTCGCATTGATTTACAGCCGGAAAAACGCGATGAAATGATGCGAAAAACAGGTCGGCGTACCGTACCGCAAATTTATATTGATGACCGACACATTGGCGGTTTTGATGATTTGCGCGCGCTGGATTTAGCTGGTGGGCTAGACCCGCTACTGGCAGCGTAAAGTCTGCTAAAATAGAACCCAAGTTTAAAGTCTTTAAAACTAACCCATTCAATTAACATTTTTTAAGTAGAGAATCATGGCACAAGAAGATAACAACGCAGCACCAGTCGCTAACAATGAAGAGCAAGCGCAACAACCAGGCTTTAGTATCGAAAAAATTTACGTTAAAGATGCTTCATTAGAGATTCCTAATGCACCGCAGATTTTTACAGATCGCACGCAGCCGCAAGTGGCTATCGAGTTAAGCAATTTTGCGCAGCAAATTGAAGCAAACGTGTTTGAAGTGGCGATTAAAGTCACAGTAACT
>JAURWJ010000121.1 GCA_030655015.1 Methylotenera sp.
GTCAGTTACAAAATTTAGCCTACGCGCTTACGGCATAAGGCACAGCCAGAGAAAATTATAGGAGTTTAGTAAATGCAGTTATCTACATCAGAAATCAGTGAGCTGATTAAAAGCAGATTAGAAAATTTTTCTACCTCAGCCGAAGCGCGTACACAAGGTACTGTTATTTCAGTCACTGACGGTATTGTTCGTATTCATGGCCTATCAAACGTGATGGCAGGTGAAATGATTGAGTTCCCTGGCAATACATTTGGCTTGGCGCTTAACTTGGAGCGTGATTCAGTGGGTGCCGTGGTTTTAGGTGATTACGAGCACATCACTGAAGGTGACATCTGTAAATGTACCGGTCGTATTTTAGAAGTGCCGGTCGGCCCTGAGTTAATCGGTCGTGTTGTCAATGCGTTAGGTCAGCCAATTGATGGTAAAGGCCCAATCAATGCGAAAATGACTGACAAGATTGAAAAAGTGGCACCTGGCGTGATTGCACGTAAATCAGTGTCACAACCAGTGCAAACTGGTTTGAAGTCAGTTGACTCAATGGTGCCAGTTGGCCGTGGTCAACGTGAATTGATCATTGGTGACCGTCAAACAGGTAAAACTGCGGTTGCGATTGATGCCATCATCAATCAAAAAGGTCAAAATATGACCTGTATCTACGTGGCAATCGGCCAAAAGGCATCTACGGTTGCTAACGTGGTACGTAAGTTGGAAGAAAACGGCGCGATGGCTTATACCATCGTTGTTGCCGCAACAGCTTCTGACTCAGCTGCTTTGCAATTCCTTGCACCATATTCTGGTTGTACCATGGGTGAATACTTCCGTGATCGCGGTGAAGATGCATTAATTGTTTATGATGATTTGACTAAACAAGCAATTGCTTATCGTCAAATTTCATTGCTATTACGCCGCCCACCAGGCCGTGAAGCTTATCCAGGCGATGTGTTCTACATTCACTCACGTCTATTAGAGCGTGCAGCTCGCGTGAATGAAGAATATGTAGAAAAATTCACTAATGGTGAAGTTAAAGGTAAAACGGGTTCATTGACAGCATTGCCTGTGATTGAAACTGCAGCCGGTGACGTTTCTGCTTTCGTTCCAACTAACGTAATTTCTATTACCGATGGTCAGATATTCTTAGAAACTGACTTGTTTAATGCGGGTATTCGTCCTGCGATTAACGCTGGTATTTCAGTGTCTCGCGTGGGTGGTGCTGCACAAACTAAAGTAATTAAAAAATTGGGTGGCGGTGTGCGTTTAGCTTTGGCTCAATATCGTGAATTGGCAGCGTTTGCGCAGTTTGCATCCGATTTGGATGAAGCAACCCGTAAGCAACTAGACCGCGGTCGCATGTTTACAGAGTTGATGAAGCAAGCGCAATATGCACCTTTAAGCATATCAAACATGGCGATTACCTTGTTTGCAGCTAACAAAGGTTACTTTGATGATGTGCCAACCAACAAAGTCTTGGCGTTTGAAGGTCAATTGCATGGTTTCATCGCGTCAAAATACAAAACTATTGCTGATGCGATTGAATCAAGTAAAGATTTAAGCGGCGATAATGAAAAAGCGCTTGAAGCGGCGATTCAAGATTTTAAAGCAACAAACGCATACTAATCTTTAACTATTAGGACATAAAATGGCTGGTAGTAAAGAGATTAGAACCAAGATCAAAAGTGTAGAGAATACACGTAAGATCACCAAGGCAATGGAAATGGTGGCCGCTTCTAAAATGCGTAAAGCACAAGATAGAATGCGAGCATCACGCCCATACGCTGACAAAATTCGTAATGTGGCTGCCCATCTTTCATTAGCACATTCAGAGTACAAGCACCCTTTTCTTTTAAAGCGTGACAATGTGAAAAATATTGGCATCATCGTGATTAGTTCTGATAAAGGGCTTTGCGGTGGCTTAAATACCAATGTGTTGCGACTCTCTATTAACCAGATGAAAAGCTGGGAATCAGAGGGTAAGGCAATTACTGTTAGCGCGATTGGCAACAAAGGTTTTGCATTTATGAACCGTGTTGGCGCCAACGTGAAATCACATATCACTGGCTTAGGTGATGTGCCGCATCTTGATACCTTGATTGGTACAATCAAGGTAATGCTAGACGCTTATACCGCAGGTGAAATAGATCAGTTACATATTTGCTATACACGCTTCATTAACACCATGAAGCAGGAGCCTGTGCTAGAGCAGTTATTGCCACTTACCAGCGAGCGTTTAGGCACGCATCCTGCACAAGAAAAAGCAGAAGCGCTTACTACCAGTGGCGTGATCAAAAGCGCGCTGGAGATTGGTACTGCAAAAGGTCATTGGGATTACATCTACGAGCCGGAATCGAAGCCTGTGATTGATCAGTTAATGGTGCGTTATATCGAGTCCTTGGTTTATAACGCAGTGTCAGAAAATATGGCTTCAGAGCAGTCATCACGTATGGTGGCAATGAAGTCAGCTTCGGACAATGCAAAAGAAGTCATTGGTGACCTGAAACTGGTTTATAACAAAGCACGTCAAGCGGCAATCACTAAAGAAATATCCGAGATTGTTGGCGGCGCAGCAGCGGTCGCTTAGGGTTAGAAGCAAAACATTGAAGTTAGAATTCAACAGATTAGTTTGAATAGGAAATTAAAATGAGTACAGCAAACGTTAGTGTAAAAACAGGTAAAGTAGTGCAAATTATTGGTGCGGTGGTTGACGTTGAGTTTCCACGTGATCAAATGCCTAAAGTATTTGAAGCGTTAATTATTGATGATGCATCAAGTAATGCCGAAGCAGGTTTAACGCTTGAAGTGCAGCAACAATTAGGTGACGGCATTGTGCGTACCATTGCGATGGGTTCTTCAGATGGTCTTTCGCGCGGTGCATTGTTCAAATCCACTGGTAGCCAAATTACTGTGCCAGTCGGTACTGGTACCCTTGGCCGTATTATGGATGTGTTAGGTCGCCCAATTGATGAGGCTGGTCCGATTGAATGTGACGAACGTCGCGCAATTCACCAAAAAGCGCCAACTTTTGAAGAGCTTTCTCCAAGTGTTGATCTCTTAGAAACAGGTATCAAGGTGATTGACTTGGTTTGCCCATTTGCTAAGGGTGGTAAAGTTGGTCTGTTCGGCGGTGCGGGTGTAGGTAAAACAGTGAACATGCTTGAGCTCATCAACAACATTGCTAAGCAACACTCAGGTTTATCAGTGTTTGCAGGTGTGGGTGAGCGTACTCGTGAAGGTAACGACTTCTACCATGAAATGGCAGAAGCTGGCGTTATCAAGCTAGACGACATGAAAGAATCAAAAGTAGCAATGGTGTTCGGTCAAATGAACGAGCCACCAGGCAACCGTTTACGCGTAGCTTTGTCAGGTTTGACCATGGCTGAAAAATTCCGCGATGAAGGTCGTGACGTATTGTTCTTTGTGGATAACATCTACCGTTATACATTGGCCGGTACTGAAGTATCAGCGTTGTTAGGCCGTATGCCTTCAGCCGTGGGTTACCAACCAACGCTGGCTGATGAAATGGGCCGTTTACAAGAGCGTATTACTTCAACTAAAGCGGGTTCTATTACCTCTATTCAAGCGGTTTATGTACCTGCGGATGACTTGACCGATCCATCACCAGCAACAACATTCCAACATTTGGATTCAACTGTTGTGTTGTCACGCGATATTGCTTCACTTGGTATTTACCCAGCGGTAGATCCATTGGATTCAACATCACGTCAGTTAGATCCATTGGTTGTTGGCGAAGAGCATTACAACGTAGCACGTAGTGTGCAACAAACATTGCAACGCTATAAAGAGTTGCGTGACATTATTGCTATTTTGGGTATGGACGAATTGTCACCAGAAGATAAATTGGCTGTTGGTCGTGCACGTAAAATCCAACGTTTCTTGTCACAACCGTTCCACGTGGCTGAGGTATTTACAGGCGCGCCAGGTAAATACGTGCCATTAAAAGAAACAATCAAAGGCTTTAAAGCGATTGTTGCCGGTGAGTATGATCACTTGCCAGAGCAAGCGTTTTACATGGTAGGTGCTATTGAAGAGGCCGTTGAAAAGGCGAAAACACTTAACTAGTTGATAGATGTTAGCCTCTAGTGGTGAGGGGCTAGTTATTAGTTAATCGTTTTAAGGGAAAAAATAATGGCAAATACGGTTCATATTGATGTAGTCAGCGCAGAAGCTAGCATATTCTCAGGTGAGGCTGAGTTTGTGGTGGCCCCTGCTAGTGCTGGTGAAGTGGGTATTTATCCAAAACACGCGCCGATGATTTCAACCATCAAACCAGGTGCATTGCGAATCAAGCAGTCTAACGAGGCAGAAGAGGTGTTGATTTATATCTCTGGCGGTTTGTTAGAAGTACAGCCGGGTGTTATTACGGTGTTGGCTGATACAGCAGTGCGCGGTCATGATTTAGATGAAGCAAAAGCGATAGCCGCGAAGGAAGCCGCTGAGGAGGCGTTGAAAAACAGAACTTCAGATGTGAACTATGCGGTAGCGCAAGCTGAATTGTCCGAAGCGCTAGCGCAGATTCAAGCCATTGAGCGTTTGCGTAAAACAGCGCACTAATTAAAGTTAAGCTGGCAGAGTAAGATCAGCAAAAAGGCAGCCTAGGCTGCCTTTTTTGTTATACTTTACTAAATAAATACATACTAAAGAATCAAATGGTAATGAATAGATTGAACATCGTTATTCTCGCAGCTGGCAAAGGTACGCGCATGTACTCAAATAAGCCAAAAGTATTGCATCAACTGGCGGGTAAACCGTTGTTGCAACATGTAATTAACTGCGCCAAACTACTAAATCCGCTGAAAATCGTTGTAGTTTATGGTTATGGCGGTGACGCGGTACCACAAGCATTCATGCATGAAAATATTACATGGGTTGAGCAAATTGAACAGCTTGGAACTGGCCATGCCGTACAACAAGCCATGCCGTATTTAGATGAAGATGCCACAACACTTATATTGCTGGGCGATGTGCCGCTGCTGAGTGTCGACAGCTGTAAAAGGTTGCTGGAACAAACCGAGGAATTAGGCCTGCTGACGTTTATAAAGCCAGACCCAACCGGATATGGCCGTATCATTCGTAACAGTGAAGGTATCGTTACTGCAATTATTGAGCATAAAGATGCGACTTCTGTGCAGCGCGAAATTAAAGAGGTGAACACAGGTATTATTGCTACAAAGAACAAGCATCTGGCAAGTTGGCTAAAACGCCTTACCAACGATAACGCCCAAGGTGAATATTACCTGACTGATATCGTCGCCATGGCCAAGCTGGAAGACGAGATAGCTGTACGTGAAATTGCAGATGACGAATCATCTACAGACGGCTGGCCTGGCTTATCTAACAAAAGATTTACGATAGCAACAGAGATATCCCATGATGAAGCGTCTGTGACCGGAGTGAATTCCAAGAAAGACCTGGCCGATTTGGAAAGGACATACCAAAAGCGCTATGCTGATTGTTTACTGCAAGCAGGTGTGACATTGCTTGACCCACTAAGATTAGACGTGAGAGGCGAGCTAAATGTCGGCAAAGATGTAGAAATAGATGTTGGCTGTGTTTTTGAAGGTAAGGTAACTTTAGGCGATAACGTTAAGATTGGCGCGTACTGTGTGATTAGAAATGCAGTCATCGCATTAGGAACTCAAATCGCCCCATTTACGCATATAGATGACACGCAGATTGGCGAAAATAGTCGTATTGGACCATATGCACGCCTGCGTCCTGGTACTAGACTGGCAGCTGATACACATATAGGCAATTTTGTAGAGCTAAAAAATGCGCAAGTGGATGTCGGCAGTAAAATCAACCATTTAAGCTATGTTGGTGATAGTACGGTAGGTAAGAACGTTAATATCGGCGCGGGCACGATTACTTGTAACTATGATGGCGCCAATAAATTTAGAACCGTCATTGAAGATAACGCATTTATTGGATCAGATTCGCAACTGGTGGCACCTGTGACTATCGGGCGTGGGGCGACCATTGCCGCAGGTTCAACCATCACAAAAGATGCGCCAGCAGATCAGTTGACCTTTTGCCGCGCTAAAGAGCAGAAATCCATTGCAGGCTGGACGCGACCTGTGAAAACTAAAAAATAATAAATTGCGCTCCTACTTTTGAGAAAGAAAAACTATGTGTGGCATTGTCGGTGCAGTAGCAAATAGAAACGTGGTATCCACACTGATTGAAGGCTTAAGCCGCTTGGAATATCGCGGCTATGACTCAGCAGGCATTGCCGTGTTAAATAGTAGTGGCATAGAGCGCGTGCGTGCTGTGGGCCGTGTAGCTGCAATGACCGATAAGGCCAATACGTCAAAACTAAATGGGCAAGTTGGCATCGGACATACCCGTTGGGCAACGCATGGCGGCGTGACAGAAAGCAATGCACATCCACATGTATCTAATGGTGAGCTGGCAGTTGTGCATAATGGCATTATTGAAAACCATGATGAACAGCGTGAAAAACTTAAAAATCTAGGCTACGTGTTCACCTCGCAAACTGATACTGAAGTCATCGCCCACCTGATTCACTATTATCATAAAGATTTAGCGCTGTTAGCGGCAACCCAAAGAGCCGTGGCCGAACTAACTGGCGCATTTGCTATCAGCGTGGTGTCAGTCAAAGAACCTGAGCATATGATTACGGCACGCTTGGGTTGCCCATTATTGATTGGATTGGGTGAAGGTGAAAACTTCATTGCTTCAGATGTTTCTGCAGTGCTATCAGTGACGCGCAGAGTAATTTATTTGGAAGATGGCGACGTGGCCGATATCCGCCGCGAAGGTGTGACCATTTTTGGCCGTAATGGTGTAGAAGTCACGCGTAAAATTCACGTGAGCGATGTATCGCTCGCCAGCATGGAGCTTGGCCCTTATGCACACTTCATGCAAAAAGAAATCCACGAGCAACCACGCGCACTGGCAGACACCATAGAGGCGCTGATCGATGACAATAGCTTCTCCCCTGCTCTCTTTGGTGAAAATGCAACTGATGTATTCAAGCAAGTTGACAGCATATTGATTCTCGCTGCAGGTACCAGTTATTACGCTGCACTCACTGCTAAATACTGGCTAGAAAGCATTGCAAAATTGCCAACCAATGTAGAAATAGCCAGTGAATATCGTTATCGCGAATCTGTGCCTAACCCTCGTCAGTTGATTGTCACTATTTCCCAGTCCGGCGAAACCCTAGACACGATGGAAGCGCTTAAACACGCGAAGTCACTAGGTCAAAACCTAACGCTAGCCATTTGTAACGTACAAGAAAGCGCCATTCCAAGAGCCTCACAGCTGGTGTTCTACACGCGTGCCGGGGCAGAAATTGGCGTGGCTTCAACCAAAGCCTTTACCACACAATTAGTCGCCCTATTTACCTTGGCCGCTACCCTAGCAAAGCAACGCGGCATATTAAGTCACGAAGCTGAACAGTCACATTTAGGTGCCTTGCGCCAATTAGCAGGCAGTGTGCAACATGCACTCAATTTAGAGCCTCAAATTCGTGAATGGGCAAAATCATTCGCCAACAAACAACACGCTTTGTTCTTAGGACGTGGCATACATTACCCAATCGCGCTAGAAGGCGCGCTCAAGCTTAAGGAAATCTCTTACATCCACGCCGAGGCTTACCCCGCAGGCGAGCTGAAGCACGGCCCATTGGCGCTGGTAGATAGCGATATGCCTGTGGTAGTGATTGCACCGAATGATGCTTTGCTGGAAAAAGTAAAATCTAATATGCAGGAAGTAAAAGCGCGCGGCGGCGAGTTGTTCGTATTTGCCGATAGTGACAGTCACTTTACGGAGTCAGAGGGCGTACATGTCATCCGCACCCCGCGTCATGTAGGCGTGCTCTCCCCTATTTTGCATACGATTCCGGTACAAATGTTAGCGTATCATGCCGCTTTAATTAAGGGTACGGATGTAGATAAGCCAAGGAATTTAGCAAAAAGTGTCACGGTTGAATAGTTTGATTGATGATTGCATCAATAGGTCAGTATAAAATAAAGTTGGCGCGTACAAAGAAAAGCTTTTTTCTGAGAAATGGCTGATTGTCGGAGAAAAGTTGCGTATTATTATTCAAAAGGGCCAGTCGTAATTACTCAATAGCGGTCTGAGACGATTTTTAAATTTTTAATTAGTGGACCTTCTCTAATCTGGAAAGTATTGCACGCTATTTAACAAATAGGGAGACTCACCAAATGGGTGAAGCTAAAAAGTGAGCAAAACTGGCTGTAAAACCAATGACTGTAGATATCCTAAGTAGTCGCTTCATGTGCGCTGGGATACAGAAGCTAGGCAACCTTGAATGGTCAACTAATTTTTTTTGCGGAATTTCTGCACAGCACTGGATTATAGGAAGCCCTTGAAGAACAACGGACTTACATCGCCAGATCGAACACCGTCTCGGTGCCCTCGTCCCATCCATCCCACAGGTAGTCGTTGGCTTTATCGTCAGCGATCAGGCGCAGTGCGTAGTTGACCTGCTCCTTGTAGAACTCGCAGAAGGCGCCGGTCTTCTCCATGCCGCCGTTCATTTCGTGCGCCTCTGCCGGGCAGGGTGAACCGCAGAAATGGCGGATCGCGCATTCGTTGCAGGGGCTGAAGGTGTCGACGTCACGTGTCGTCACCGTTTGGAAAGCAGCAGAGGCCAGCGCCGCTTCAACACCACCATCAGTCAGCAGATTACCGCCGTTGAAGCTTGGCAGGCCGATGAATTCGCTACACGGGTAGAGGCCGCCGTCTGCCGCCAATGCGAAGAAGGCACGGCCGCCACCGCAGGGCGAGATGTCACACATCAGCCGCCGCGCCGTCGGCGCTAGGATGCCGATGAGGATGTTGGCAAAGTTGGCGACCACGAGTTTGCGCCCCGTTTTGAGATAAAGTTCGTGTGTGCGGTCCATGGCCGCAAAGAAAGCCTTGGCCATGTCACCGTCAGCCGGTTTGACGCCGCGTGCGCCAGGCAGGGTGCAACGCACCGTGTTGAGCATGCAGGTAGGCACTTCGTTGGCGTGGAAGAGTTCAACCATCTGCGTCAGGTGAGGCAGGTTTTCGGTGGTACAGGTGGTGATGACGCTCCACGAGCCGTAACCCTTAAGTTTGTCCATCGCCGTCAGCACCTTGGCATGCACGCTCTTTCCGCTCCAGGTGCGGCGTGTGGCATCAGTGATGCCGGCGAAGGGGCCATCGAGCGAGAGGCCGATGCTGACGTTGCGCGAGGTGAGGAATTCTACCGCTGCGTCGTTGAGTAGCGTGCCGTTGGTCTGTAGACCGAAGACAAAGTCGTCGGCGAAAGCGTCGATGGCGGCGAATACCGCGGCTTTGTTCATCAGCGGCTCGGCACCGTGAAAGATGGCGCGCGGTTTGCGGCCTTCCGGCATGACTGAACGGAAGTAGTCGCGCAGCTTGGCCAAAGAGGCGATCAGTTTTTCTTCCGACATGTGGCTGCCACCGCTACGTTGCTCGCTTGGCAGGTAGCAGTAGGTGCAGTTGAGGTTGCAGCGTTCGGTCGGGTTGAGGTAAACGCCGGACGGTTTGAGTTCGAAGCGCAGCGCGTGCAGCTCGCGCGCGAAGTTGGCGGCTTTGGCGCGGTAGCTGTCGAACAGCGGGCCGTCGGCCAGCGCCGCGGCGACACGGGTCTTGTCGACCAGCGCCCAGAAGGCCGTATTCGGGTCGGTGACCGCCACGTAGACGTTGTGGCCGATATCCACTGACACCAGCGCTGGGTCGATGTTGGCCCGGTTCAGAACTGCTACCATCATTTAGCCGATTTCTTGTCCATCAGCACATAGTGTGAGAGACCAATGCCGTCTGGATTGCAGCTCTTGCGGATAGCGATGGTTGGTGAGACAGGTTGTGTCTTGGCGGCGGTCTCGGCTGGTTGTTGTGTTGTAACGGTTTGTGTCATGATCTACTTTTCTCAGTAAAAATTCATATTAGAAATTCTGTATAACATATTGATTTATTGGTGTTTAAACTACTACTTTAGAAGTGTTATATAGAATATAATCCTCCGTAAAGCTTAATTAAACTATAAGGGTATTTACCAAGGTGTGGGAAGTTCAATTCAGAGTTGCCCCAGATTCTAAGCACCGCAGCCAGTTGCTTCGTACTTATTGAATCGTCAGTTTACATGCGCTACCCCCTACAGAAATTACCTCATATCCGTGCTGGGCAGGCTCGGCATTCCCACAGGTGTTAGTACAAAGAATAATAGTGTTTGTACTTCTAGTTAGCCTTGACCTAGGTCAAGGCTAACTTTTGCTATTGATCTCCCGGGAGGGGAGCTATCAATCTTGTCCTAATTCAAGCCGAAACTTACTTATTTTCCTGCCAGCGCTACAATAATTAATGGCAAATTTACGTTTTAAGTACGTAAGCATGTAATTGAGGGGGCATTTCTTTCGCCCTAATTAATAAAATAATTGTCACATTTTAATTAATGTTGAGGTTTTATGCTCTATTCAAGGATTGATATTATCCTAATTAATTGACATTCTAAGAATTGCTGTCGGAGAGTAATAAAGTTTCATACTATATTTGTCGCAGCAATAGCTAACTATCAAACAATAGCTAGTTCAACATCTCAAAATGGAGTAAATTCAAGCGTATTTTCATCCATTTGAAAGGGGTTTATGCGGGATGTTGATAGTGCTTTTTTAGCTATTCTGCTGGCATCAGCATTGATGTGTTTGGAAATATTATTGAATATGCGTTGAACATTTGCGTTGCACTCTTCGCTCAGATAGGGCTCACCATTTTCTTGCTTGGCACGGAGTAATTTAATCGCGCTAATTTCAACATTTTGCATCGCAATAGTCATTTTTTGTGGGTTGATGACTTCAGTAAAAGTAAATTCATTTTTTCCGCCATAGGCCTGCAATAGCATGGTGTACAAGCCTGTGATGAGCGGGAGTACGCGGTCGCTCCGGTATGCGGTGCTAAAGCTTAGTGTTAAGGCATCAGTAGATTGCATGTTTCTAATCGCATCAAATTGCCAGCCAAACGGACCTTCAAATACCCATTGTACAAATTCTTCTTTACTGACTTTTGTACTTTTTTGTAAGGCTTGTGGATTGCATTCATAAAGGTCTAACATCAAAGTGCGTAGGTTGGCACTTTGTATACTAAATGCATCTGCTGCGCTAAATTGTTCAGGCGCATTTTTTTGTGAAGTAGTTTTAGCTTGAATCGAGGACGCTGCTAAGCTTAACTGTGGTGTAAGAAACCATGTGCTAACAACTGCAAAAGCCAGAAGTATCAAAGAGCGTGTCAGTATGTCAGTTTTCAATTATTTTCGGCCAATATTTTTTCTGCAAAATGCCGATTGATTTCAGTATTATCAAAATCACGCCATTGTTGTATGCTCTGGTTAAATTTATCGGATGGCATGACGCCTACTACACCATCAATCACTACTTGATCTTTTAGGGCAAGTACACATGGGATTTGCTCTATATTAAAGAATGCGGCAATATCTGCATCCGTATCGCTATTTAACATACCAAACACGATGTCTGGATTTTGTTTTGCAGCTTGCTGAAATGTAGGGCTAAAGCTCAGGCATGGTTCACACCACTCAGCCCAAAAATCAATAATCACAAAATGATTGCTTTCTATTACTTTCTTGAAGTTAGCTTTTGTCAGTGTAATAACGGTCATAATTTTCCTTAAATGCGATTTTTGTGATACTTGCTAAGCTTTGCGGCGTTTCCACCAAGTAAACACGCCAAAAATGAGCAG
>JAURWJ010000125.1 GCA_030655015.1 Methylotenera sp.
AACTTACCGCGTGCAGTTACAAGCTGAAGCTGACTATCGGATGAAGGCTGAAGATTTAGGAAGAGTTTATGTGCGCGCAAATAGCGGGCAAATGGTGCCGTTGTCGGCGCTTAGCAAGGTAAGCCATATTGTGGGCGCCGAGCAGTTAGAGCGCTATAACGGGTTGCTGTCAGCAAAAGTGATGGGTAAGGGCGCCCCTGGCATTAGCTCTGGCGATGCAATTAAAATGGTCGAGAAAGTCGCCGCAGAAAACTTACCTGATGGTTATCAGGTTGCTTGGACTGGCCAGGCCTATCAAGAAAAACGCACTGGCTCGGCGGCTGTGTTTGCATTTGGATTTGCCATCATTATGGTGTTTTTGATTTTGGCTGCGCAGTTTGAAACCTGGGCGTTACCATTGGCTGTGATTATGGCGGTGCCGTTTGCTTTGGCAGGTGCTTTGCTGGCGGTATTAGTACGTGGTATGCCAAATGATATTTATTTTCAAATCGGTTTAATTACCTTAGTGGGCTTGGCCGCAAAAAATGCAATTTTAATTGTGGAATTTGCGAGTCAAAAAATGGAGGAAGGTATGCCGGTTGCCGAAGCTGCGCTTGAGGCAGCACGCATGCGGTTTAGACCCATTGTCATGACCTCTATGGCCTTTGTACTAGGCATTGTACCTTTGGCGATTGCAACGGGTGCAGGTGCGGCCGCGAGACGTTCTATGGGCACTGGCGTGTTGGGCGGCATGTTGTTGGCTACCTTTGTGGCCACAATATTTATTCCCTTATTCTTTACCTGGTTGAGTAATAAAAATGTACATAGAAAGCATCATGAGATTCCACCCGATGATGTTGATTTAGTGGCAGAAACCCATGCAAAGGAAACGCTATGATGCAAGACCATCAAGCAAATTACATTAAGCCAGTAGGTGTTTTAGTTGCAGCGCTATTTTTGACAGGCTGTCAGTCGATTTGGCCTGATTATTCACGCCCTAATGTGGACGTGCCTGCATCGTATGTTGAAGTTAACCAGCAAAATCAGGCCAGTAGTCTAATCGCTAACAATTGGTGGGCGTTGTATCACGATCAAACCTTGAATGAGCTGATGGAAAAAGCCTTGCGAAATAATACCGATATTAAGTTGGCGGTAGCGCGTATTGAAGAAGCAGATGCGGTCATGCGCGAAGTTGGTGCCTTTTTATTACCGCAAATAGACCTGGATGCTGGTGCTAAACGTTCTCGCGTGACTGAAGCGGGTGCCAATCAGCAGTTCTCACAAAATCCCCGTAACAATTACAACTTACAGTTAGGTACAAGTTTTGAGCTGGATTTTTGGGGTAAGTTAAGGCGTGCCAAAGAATCAGCACGCGCACAGGCCTTGGCTAGTCGCTACGCAAAAGATACCGTCGCGTTATCATTAACGGGGTTGGTCGCCACTAATTATTTGATCGTACGCGGTTTAGAATCACAAATTGTGATTGCCAATGATAATTTAAAAAGTCGTGATGCAAGTTTGAGTTTAACTCAGCGGAGATTGGAAGGTGGCGTTGCTTCTGTGCTGGATCTACACCAAGCGGAAGTAGCGAGTGCAAATTTAAACGCACAATTATCTGAATTAGACCGACTGAAATCACTGAGCTTACATCAGCTGGCGGTATTAACTGGTGATTTAGCGTTAGCAAATACGGGCTTAGAAACCTCAATTACTGATATTAACACTTTACCAATCCCGCCACGCCCACCAGCAGGATTACCGTCAAGCTTGCTAGAGTCTCGACCTGACGTTAAGCAAGCTGAACAGCAAATGATCGCAGCAAACGCCAATATTGGCGTGGCTAAAGCGGCGTTGTATCCCAGCATATCACTCACAGCAAGCTTGGGTGGTGAGAGTTTAGAGCTGAAGGATATATTAAAATCAGCAGCCCGCATTTGGTCGGGCGGCTTAAGCTTATATCTACCGATTTTTGATTCTGGCAAACTCGATGCCAAAGTGGATCAAGCCAGTGCCAAACAGAAGCAAACATTAGCCCAGTACGAGAGCACTATTCAGAATGCGTTTAGAGAAGTGAACGATGCCTTGGTGAATTTACGCCAGAATACTGAACGTGAAATGGCGCTGGCAAGAAGCACAGACGCTGCCAGAAAGGCGCTGGAAGTTTCCAATAATCGTTATCAATCTGGTTACTCAGCTTATATCGATGTGCTTGATGCGCAACGTACTTATAATGATGCCGGGTTGGCATACGTGCAGAGCCGCCAAGCGCGGCTGATTGCAAGCGTGGACCTATTTAAAGCGTTAGGCGGTGGTTGGCAAGCGGGTTTGTGAACCACCTGCTGACTTAGATGAAATGTCGCTGGTGAATGTCACGCGCACCCAGTTGCCGTGGTGTTCATAAGATTTGGTAAATCTAATTAAAATGTCTTCACCTAAAATATTTACTTTGAATATATCGTTTTTATTGTATTGAAGTTTAGGAATAATGAGCGTTTCTTGCTGAGAAAGAGACTGCTCTTTGGGTAGATATAAACAAGTAAAATCGGTTGAGTCATGACCAAAGCTGGAATTTATAAAACCAGACATGTCTCCAAACGTTGTTTGGGCAAAATAGTTGTCGGTGCTATTAACTCTACCAACTTTGAACGCTGATTTAGGTGAATTAAGTTGTGTGTTCTCTGCCTCTGCACAATAGGCAATATTGCTAAACAACTCAACACCGATATGTAATTCATTGTTGGCAACCGGTCTGATATTGCGAATAATACCAATTTTGGTGCTATATCTTTGTTCTTTATTAGAAATACCCACCATCATGCCAAGGCTGACTTCACCAGCATGTTTACTCACATTTAAACCTAATCCTTTTTTGCACTCATCAACCATTGTGGCGTGGTCTGTGCTTAAATCCATATAAATGACATTAGGTTCACCCTTCACCAGGCTATGCATGGCAAGGCGCTCATCCAGTGATTTGTCGCCTTGATAGGCTTTTTCTCCACGTTGTGATTTAATGTTTTCGTATTGTTGAATTTGTTCACACACCTCTTTGTAGCCATAAGCCACGCTCACTGGCACCTTGGTTTTGCTGCGGTCATCTGCTCTACGTTGACGTTTGTAATCAACACGTGACCATTCGGCATGCAGTATTTCAAATGTAGAAAATGCGTGCTTATTGTTAACAAATTCTTTCATCAATGGCTGTTTTGGTGAAATGTTAAATTCAATCAATGACATGCACAACTCTATTTTCGAGTTAACACTGTCAAAATCCCAATAGCGATAGGTGCTGGCAGGTTTAAAATTTCTGACGCGACATGCGGGTTTGTTGCTCGCGGTATCAACATAAAATAAGTGTTGTTTTTCATCGTAAACCGAGTCAATGTTGGTTTTAACGGTCCATGCCATCAGCAATTGGCTGACTAATTCAATCTGTTGGCATTTTAAACTCAAGCTTTCTAAAGTACCCAGCATGCAGGCGTGAATATAAGCGCTGGATAATGAAATAGGTTCCTGATCTGCGTAAGATTGTATTTTTGCGTTAAGCAGAGATTGCTGCTCAGCTATTTTATAAAGTTCAGATAATTGCAACCAAACATTAGCTGGCGAACTTTGGTAATTATAGTAGCGCCATTTAACCATCTGCGTTGCGTTGCGAAAGGCGCGTGCGAGTAAAACATGCAAGCATGTTTGATGCTCTTGAGAGAAGTGTTCTATCAGCGCAAAGTAAGTGATGAACAATTGGCGGTGGTATAAACACACTGCATTTGAAATGCGCTCCTCAAGCTCAATATTGATATTTTCGATATTGATGAAATGTGTTGTGATTCTTTCAACGATGATGTGCGTGTTTTCGTCAACGGAAAATAACGCAGTAAGGTTGGATTTATCCTGAAATATATTCTTTTTAAAATCCTCACTTAATTTTTGCGTAGAAAACTCAATGGCTGAAATGTCATCCATGCCTTTTAATGCGTTGATCCAAGCCAATGACGTAGGTGACGTTGATGCTGATGAGCGCTTGAATAATTTTTTAAGCAGTTCCATTTGGGCTTTAATACTTTTTGTGTAGATAAATGTAGATACGCAATTAACATGCCAATAAGAATTTAGCAAGATTGAAACTGCACACTCTAGGCTAGCTCATCTCGCCAATTTCAAATATAGTCGTGCCATTGAAACTGAAAGATTGAGCCATGGATGTCGAGTTAGTGATTGTGTTTTTACTGTTAGGTGTTTTTGTTGGCATCATGGCGGGTTTGCTTGGCATTGGTGGCGGCGGAATTTTAGTGCCAATGTTCACCACCATTTTTATATATCAGGGGTTTCCTAAAGAGAGTGTCGTACACATTGCACTAGGCACATCCATGGCTTGCATCGCGGTGACTTCATTCTCTAGCATGCGTGCACATCACAAAAATGGGGCAGTCATCTGGAGTCTTGCCAAAGTAATGACGCCTGGCATCATTGTTGGCACGTTTTCGGCAACCTTTTTAGCGGCATATCTCAGCTCAAAAGTATTGGCCATATTCTTTGCAGTTTTTATGGCGTATGTGTCATCTCAAATGCTTCGCAATAGAAAAGCACATGCGGGCTCAGGGCATGCCGGTAAAGCAGAGTTAAGGTCGGTTGCGTTGGGTATTGGTGCGATATCCGCTTTGGTTTCAATCGGTGGCGGGTCACTTACCGTGCCTTATTTGAATTGGCGTAGCGTTGAGATTAGAAAAGCCATTGGTACTTCAGCCGCGCTTGGTTTTCCGATTGCGGTTGCTGGTACGCTGGGTTATTTAATCAACGGGTTATCAGATGTGGCTTTAACTGAATATACATGGGGATTTATTTACTTACCGGCAGTATTGTTGGTTTCGATACCAAGTTTCTTTACTGCACCGTTTGGCGCAAGGTTAACCCAGCGCTTGCCGATTCAAACATTAAAAAGGATTTTTGGGGTGCTGCTAGTTTTATTAAGCCTGAAGATGGTCATTTCTATTATTTAGTTTGAATTAACCCCCGGATTTCAATGCTGTATATGTGTTAGGTGCCAAGCAAATGCTGGCATTTGCTTGGCACCTAACGTACCGCTAGTAGAAAAACTTATGTTAAGTCACGGTGCTATCCAGAGATGCGAGTTTTAACCATGTTAAATGTATTATTTTCTTTTATAGCGCTTGTTTAGCGGGCGTATTGTTCTAAAATAAATTTGCACATTCCATTAGCAAGCTCTTCTTCACCATAAAACACCTTACCAAGATTCTCTTGCCTTAAAAATTTATACTCATCTTCGTTATGGGTTCTGACGACTATTTTAATTGAAGGCTGTAATGTCTTGGCTGTTTCTACCATTTTTCTGACATCAATGGTGTCTGGTGTCGCGATGACAAGCATTGATGCATTAGCAATATGTGCTTGTATTAAAACGCCAGGCTCCGCTGCATTTCCAGAAACTGCTGGAACGCCTGCTTTTCTCAATCGTTCTACAATTTCTCTATTTTCCTCGGCAACTACAAACGGAATTTTAGCTTGAAGAAGTGACGTGGCTATTCTCTTTCCAACCCTGCCATGCCCAACAAGCACTACCTGTCCTTCAAGGTATTTTCTTTCGGTACTCATTGGTAGCTCCGAGTACAAGTCTGTACGTTTCTCATATTGACGTGCTAGTGCTGAAAAGCTTAACACCCAGTTTCTCAAAGGATTAATGATGGAAAAAATGAGTGGATTGAGTGCAATTGAAATTAATGCGCCTGCTAAAATTAAACTCATCCCTTCAGTAGGTAAAAGGCCTAGAGATAGCCCTAAACCGGCTAAAATAAATGAAAACTCACCAATTTGAGCCAAGCTGGCAGCGACTGTTAATGCAGTGTTAAGCGGGTATTTAAACGCGAGTGTAATCGCCAAAGCAACGAATGATTTTCCTAAGATAATGACTGCAACGACTGCTAATACACTTAGCGGTTTGTTGATCAAAATTGATGGCTCGAAAAGCATGCCAACAGAAACGAAAAAGAGGACAGCAAATGCATCTCTAAGTGGCAAAGATTCTTCAGCAGCTCTATGGCTAAATTCTGACTCTCGCATCACCATACCAGCAAAGAATGCGCCTAGCGCAAAAGAAATGCTGAATAATTTAGCCGAGCCGTACGCGATACCGATTGCAGTAGAAATTACTGATAACGTGAATAATTCTCTAGAGCCGGTTTTTGCCACATGCCATAACATCCATGGAAGAAATCTTTTTCCTACGACTAACATTAGCACGATAAATCCAGTTATTTGGAGTGCTGTGATGCTTAGCATATACATAAGTGAAGATGACGAACTGTCAGGCGATGTTCCACCAAGAATAGACGCGAGTGGTGGCATTAAAACAAGCACTAATACGGTGATAACGTCTTCAACCACTAACCACCCAACCGCTATTTTTCCATTCATGGAATCAAGAAAACCTCTGGACTCCAAGGCTTTAAGTAATACTACAGTACTAGCACAAGAGAGTGCTAAGCCAAATATTAAGCCCTCTCCAATGCTCCACCCCCACATAGAAGTAAGCCAAATGCCCATCAGCGTTGCGATGGTCATTTGGAGAATTGCCCCAGGTAAGGCAATGCGTTTAACAGCCAATAGATCGCGAATTGAAAAGTGCAGTCCAACACCAAACATGAGTAGCATCACACCAATTTCTGATAATTGAGATGCGATGCTAATGTCTGCGACAAATCCAGGCGTTGCTGGACCAATTAAGATGCCGGCTAGTAGATAACCAACTAAAGCAGGTAGCTTGCATCTTTCTGCAATAAAGCCAAAAATTAGCGCAAGCCCAAAGCCTGCTACAAGCGTAGTGATAAGTGTTGTACTGTGATCCATGCGACTTTTATGTATTTAGATTGAGACTATTTCAGTCTAATACTTGAACTGGCAATGACTAATTAAATAGCCACTTATCGCTCATTATGTCATTTATTTGATTAAATGGTTCGATGGAGTTAAATCTGCTTAATGGCTGCTCTGGGTCAGTCGTGGGCTAAGGCTTGTTAGTGGCCGGCTTTTCACCCGTTACTAATAAACATTAATGGCAATATTTCAGCATCATGTTATTGACCATGGTTTATCATCGATGCCGCATGGCGATGCCAATGAGCTCAATAGTGATTCCCAGCCCTACCAGTACTGCGCCAGCCCATGCCTCGGTGGCTAAAAATATCAGTGCTGCACCAACTAACACCAGCAGTACTGATAAAAATCGCCTGACAGACTTATTTTTAAACATAAAAAAGCCTAATGATGCCAGTGAATACGTACTGAGCTTTCACCTGAAACATGGTCAACTTTTAAATCACCTTGATAAGCGTGGCGCACCGCCTCGCCAATACCGCGCGCGAGATGGGTGTCGGTTGTTGTGACTAACATAGCGTCACCCTGCCGTTCAATCTTGATGATGCGTTTGAGCGGATGCTCGGCGCGCTCGTGTTGCTCATGGTTGTTAATCAAGCTAATAATCTCTTGAACATGGTCTTTAAAAAACGGCCCATCCAGCGTAACAAAACCAGCCGGAAAATTGTCGTTGATGCGATGGCAAGCAGGGCAGGTTTCGCGGTTCGCACTGGCAGAGACTTCACTCCATTGCCAACGCCCTGCATGGTACACCGCACCGCACTGCGGGCAGACGGTTGGCTCCGACAATTTACCTTTAGCCTTGTAGGCATCGACATCTCGTTCAAATAGTGGACGGTCATGGCTGACAGGGTGAGCGCTTGACGGTGTTTTATTGATACTCATGGCATAAATCCTTTCGTTTTGAATTATTAGAGGTACCCTTTAATTTATTGGCATTGCATGTTCTAAGGTCGTTTATTGTTTTCATTTTTTTGTTCACGACTAATCAATTTAGTAAGCGCACCAAATTCTTTTGCTAGTAATAGCAATAAATCATCCAGCGTAACAATGCCAAGTAATCCACCTTCACTATCAACCACTGGCAGTCGTCGGATGCCTTTGGTTGTCATGAGTTGAATGGCCTCAAAAATACCTGCGCTATCTTTGATAACGGTGACATTAGCGGCCATAATGTCACCCGTGGTAATGACTTTGCAATCAAGCTCCGTTGCCACAAGCTCTATGACGATGTCACGATCAGTGACTACGCCTACCGGCACTGATTTCCCTTTATGATCTTCAATCACAACGACATCACCTACGTGATACTGACGCATGAGTGTAGCCGCATGCAGCACCGTAGAGTCACGCCGCACAGTAATTACTTCACGATTGCAAACTGCTCCGATAGTCATGATTATTTCCTTTTCTAGTGATTGAGTTAACCAACTTAAGGTGCCTTTAATCTATTGCATAGATATCTCGCCGTGTAAGTGGCAAGTTCGGCAATCCATTTTCTTTACGCTCAGCCAGAATCTGGTAGATTCCTGTAGCGCCCTGTTCAAATTGCAAGGCACAGCCAGTCATATAAAGCCGCCAAACACGGTAGGTGCGCTCGCCTACCAAGCGCACCGCTTCTTCACGATTTTCTTCTAAGCGATTTACCCAATGCCTTAATGTAAGCGCATAGTGCGGACGCAAGCCCTCTACATCAAATATTTCAAAATTGGCTTCTTCCATCCTGCGCTGGATATTACTTACCGTATCTAACTCGCCGTCTGGAAAGACATGGCGATTGATAAATTGGGTAGAAACACCTTGGTTCCAGTCTGGTGTATCGGAAGTAATGCCATGATTGAGAAATAAGCCGCCAGGTTTAAGCACTTGATGCACCATTAAAAAATAGCTGGCTAAATTTTTAAGACCAACATGTTCAAACATGCCGATACTAGATACTTTGTCATAGGTTTCCACAAGCGGGAGGTCGCGGTAGTCACGCAGCTCAATTGTGACTTGGCCTTCTAGCTGCTGCCTTTTTACCTCTGCACAGGCATATTCATACTGGTTACGACTAAGCGTAATGCCATGCGCTTTTACACCATAGTATCTGGCGGCCCAGCACGCGAGTGCGCCCCATCCGCAACCAATGTCAAGGTAGGCTTCACCAGCCTGCAAGCGCAATTTACGGCAGATATAATCAAGTTTATTACATTGAGCGCTTTCTAAATTCTGTTCAGGCGTTTCAAAATAGGCACATGAATAAACCATGTGCTCATCCAGCCAAAGCCGGTAAAACGCATTTGAAACATCGTAATGAAAGGCACTGGACTCAATATCGTTTTGATTAGTCACACTGGATAATTTTTTAGTGACTGCTTGCTGCTGAGGTCGAGGTTTGACTTTTTGATACCCTAACGCAAGCGCATGGCATGCCATTAAAAGCTTTTCATGGAGGGGGAGTCTTAAGTTCTCAAGATAATAACGTAGCCCCATTGCCGCATTAAAATCTCCCGTTACTTCAACATCGCCGTCAAAATAGGCCTCGGCTAAACGAATCGGATCACGGAATAATACAAGATGACGCAGTACATTCGGGTGCAGAACACCCAGCGTAAATGCGGGTGATGTATCGCCGATATGCAATACGCTACCGTTCCATAAATGGATTGTAAATGCCTCTCTATAATCCCTAAATAATCGACGCAGAATACGGTGAGCCAAACTCATGCTATTTTGATGCTTAGCTGTCTTACATTCTGAGTTAAGTTGCGTGGACATAAATTTCTCAGTTTTTTGCAGGGCTTCTAATTAACAACACAGGTACATGGCTGGTCCGCACCACAGTTTCAGCATCGCTACCCATCACCAGCCGCTCAATGCCGCGTAAACCATGTGTACTCATCACAATCAAGTCAGCTGGCCATTTTTTAGCTTCACTCACTATAAATTGGGCAACAGCATCACCAACGGCTTCCCTCATTACTGAGTCAGCGGTTAAGCCTTCTTTTTGGGCGGTATCTACTGCCTTTTTAAGTATCTTTTTGCCGTTTTCACTCAAAGCATCAGCAATCTCAATCACATTTAAACCTGCGGTAACATCCATCATCGGATAAAACGTATCAACCACATGTAAAAAACGAAGCTTGGCATTTTGGTCTTTCGCAAGATGAATGGCTTCAAGCATGCCTCGGTTAGATGACGGGCTTCCATCTATAGGGCAAAGAATTCGTTTGTACATGACAATCCCCCTTCAAAAATACAATACTTAAAGCTCAATTACGGTGTTAAATATAGTGGGTTATGTTGCAACAAAGCTGGACAAAATTAAGGGAGAATTTCTAACACTTGGTGCTATATCTTCATTGGGGTAGCCCAGTGTGATAGGCACAACCACGGAAAACTCATTAGAAATACCTAATTGAATTTCGACTTCAGGGTCATTAAAAGCGGGTAGGGCACTGCCAATAACACATGTACCCAGCCCCATTGCACATGCTGCCAGCATCATGTTTTCTGCGGCCAGCCAGCAGTCTGCCTCAAAAGAGTGCGCTGTCTTTTTGCCACAGATGAGGATGAGTGTGCCAGCGTTATAAAAAATATTGAAATCTGGGTTACTAAATGCATCTAGCATGTTGTTGTAGTGAGCTGAGTTGTCCTGACGCGCCGCAACCTTTTTCAGAAATAGTGGTTTTGCGCGGTTAGACAGCTTTTGCATTAATTTTTTATCTTGAATGACGATGAATGCCCAAGGTTCTTGATGCATGGCTGTAGGCGCTTTAACCGCTGCCTCCAGCAGTATATGAACTGTGACTATATCCACCATCCGCGCCTTATAGCAGCGTATAGAGCGCCTTGCTAGTATAGTTTCGAAAATATTCATATCAACTTTTAGCAACGGCATCATTACATTACCCCTCAGAGTGTTCTGCATAACACGGTATAGATGCACACATTATCAATATTCAAATTACAAAGTAATCCGCGCGAACACGTATATTGGATAGTTGAATAGTTAGACTAAAATCATGCTGGTAGTAAACTTGAATTATTACGTGAGTGTTCTAGCACTCAGGATTTTTAGCATATTTAATTGATCATCCTATAAAAAGCAGTTGGTCCACGAAAAACACAAAATACACGAAAAAATTCAATTGATTACACAGATTTACGATGACACCCAATAGGTTAAATTGAAAATTGAATGATGTATTTGATTTATTTGCGAGCTTTCACTTAATAAAGCGAAATGCCTGCTTACCCCATTTCGTGTTTTTGGTGTTTTTCGTGGATGAAAAGCCGTTTTTAGGATCATGGTGATTATTAACATTCTTCAGTTTGGCTTTAAATGTCTTGGTTGAAACGACGAGACACAGGGTTTTAATTCGATGAATTTTAAACGGTGTCCGTAAAAAGGAGCAACAAATGAAATATTACATACCAAGCTATTTCTGCTCATGTTGATAGGCTGCTCAACGCAGGATAAAGCCATGGAGACTAGACAAAAGAACGTCACTGTAGAGAAAAAAGTGCAGAGCTGCATTGTTTGCCATGGTGCTGATGGAAAAAGCGGTAAAGCGGGAGTACCTTCTCTTGGCGGTCGTCCTTATGACGAGTTGGTTAACGCGATGCAAAGCATACGAGATGCCTATTCTCCACAGCCGTTGCTGGGACACAGCTTGAGCGATAATGATATTAAGGATATTGCCACTTACTTTTCCAGCATTAAGTGACGAATTTTCTTTATTGCTTACCAAAAGCCGTAGAAGCGGTGGCGCTTATGCGGCTTTGGTAAAGTCCTTGTAATTACCATTAATTTTTACAGAGTTAATGACTTTTTTTGCAGATCAGGATTCTGTCAAGCCACTTTCATGGGCTATGCGTGCAAGATCAAGCAGGTTAATCGCGCCTGTTTTATGCATGATCTTGGACTTGTGGATTTCTACGGTACGATGGCTAATATCCAAGTGGCGAGCAATTTCTTTGTTGGGGTAGCCTTGAATAGCCAGCATCATGACATCGCGTTCACGCTCAGTTAAATCAGCGAGGCGGGATTTTGCATCCTGATGAAGAGCGCTTTCTGTAAAGACTCTTTCAGACTCATGAAATGCGGCGCGTACAGCAGCGATAAGTTTTTCACGTGTCACTGGTTTGGTAAGAAAGTCCACCGCGCCGGCTTTAATTGCTCTAACGCTCATGGGAATATCGCCATGTCCAGTTAAGAAAATAATCGGTAACAGGATATTGCGCTTTAAAAGCGCTTCTTGCAGTTGCAGGCCATCCATGCCAGGCATGCGAATATCAACAATCGCACAACCTAAACACTCGGCTTGGCAGGTCTCCAAAAAAGCATTGGCGCTTTCAAAAGCCATCACGGAGAGATTCTCTTGCGCAATCATCAGCGTCAGAGAATCTCGTATTGCGGGTTCATCATCAATGATAAAAACAGTCGGGTTAGCAGTCGTCATGGTGCAAATGGTAATGTGAAATGAAAAATAGCGCCAGCTTTTACGTTGGGCTCTAGCCAGAGTTTTCCGCCATTGGCCTCGGCCAGCGCACGGCTGATGGCAAGCCCCATGCCTATGCCGTTATGCTTGGTGGTAAAAAAAGGTTCGAATATGCGATTAGCCGTGATGGCATCAAGACCTGGACCGCTATCTTGCACGGTCACATGCGCCATGTTGAGCTCGGCATTGGTGCGCACGGTAATGCTAATGGCAGAGGTAGGTACCCCCGCGCCACCCATAGCCTCGACCGCGTTGGATAGCAGATTGACCAGTATTTTCTGTATCTGAACCCGATGACCTAGAATGGCAGGCAGGTCTTGTTCTAACTGAAGTTCTAGTTGAAACTTGCCATAACCATAGCTCTTTGCAAGGCTCAGCGACTCTTTTACAATGTGATTGAGATTCAGTTTTTCTGTGACCAACTCACCTTTTTGCAAAAAAGCCAGCAATTCGTGCAAACTACGGCCAGCGCGCTGTGATTGTCTTACGCAGCCATCAAGGGCTAGCTTTAAGCTTTTTTGGTCAAAACTATCGTTTTGTAACGCATGCAATGCAACTTCGCTATAAGCGGAAATTGCAGCGAGTGGCTGGTTAAGTTCATGCGCAATCGCTGAAACAGTCTGCGAGGCTACCTGTTGCGCAAAAAGCGCTTCAGTTTCAGTGCGATGGACGTGCCAATTTTTTTCCATTATTTTTTGTTCAGTAATATCCCGTGCCACACCAATGAGCCTAGTCGCAATGCCATCTTCAAAATGCATGCGTCCTATGGCTGATATCCAGCGCTCTATGCCGCTGGCAGGGTTAGTCACCCGGTATTCAGCGCTGTATTCACCGTTGCCAGTTGGGTCAATTGAGCGATCTAGTGCCGCCTCTCTAGCAGCACGGTCTTCGGGATGAATGGCGGTTAAAAACCGCTTGGTCGCGATGGCTTCGTTAGATTCTGCACCCCAAAACTCACGCATACGCTCATCCCAATACAAAATATTGTGATTAGAGTCGAAGTCAAACACACCTAAACCAGCCGCCTGTTTTGCTAGCCGCAATCTTTCTTCACTGATTACTAACGCTTCTTCAGCTTGGTTGCGTCGGTCAGCAACATAAAGTGTCACCAGCACATAAAGTAGCTGTTTTGATTGCATGGGGCTCAAGCTGATATCAACGGTCAGCACTTCGCCGTCATGGTGTAGTATCGAAAACGTTTTTCCGCTCCCCATAGAGCGCTTCTCCAGCTTACGGTAAAAGGCATTTCGATGATGGTGATGCTGAGCGCGATACTCCTCTGGCATGAGTGCCTCAACTTCAAGGCCGCATATTTCTGCTTCAGCATACCCTAAAAGATCAAGTGCAACTGAGTTGGCACAAATGATATGACCCTTGTTATCAATTAACAGCATGGCATCCGCCGCTGCCTCAAACAGTGATTGAAAACTCAAGTCTTTAAGTGGGTCGGTCAACAAATTACCTTTTCAAAGAAATCTGCCACACAGAGATTGGCTAAACATAAGTTTGCAGTCTACGATAAAAAACCGACTTTTGCCTAGCAATTTACCCATCTACCTAAAAGGGTTAAGTGTTAGCACGTATAGGTGTCTGCGCGTATAGGCGGCACCCATCTGGTGCGGTAGATTGCATACATCGGCGCTAAGTCACAATTGACGGGCAGATTGCAGAATCTCTCTCAATTGAACGCGCGAGATAAAAACTTGGTTTGCAGTAAAAGGGTGTAGTTGTGAAATGGGTGTTTTTTTAACTAGAGGAGAAATAACATGAAAAATTTATATTTGGGCTTACAACGTTTTGTGAATGATGAAGAAGGTGTGACAGCGATTGAGTATGCGCTGATTGCAGCGTTGATTGCGGTGGTAATTATCGCCGCCGTTCGGACAACAGGTACGGAAGTTAGAGATACGTTTCAGGCAATTGCGGATGCGCTTGGGGCTGCCAATCCATAAACGCATCACTACTCATCAGTGTTGCAATTGCAGCAAGCGTAGCCTCGGTGCAATTGCATCAGAAAAACTGATAAGTAGTACTAAGCCAGCAAGCTGGCAAGTGTTGCTAAATGGAGTCGAGGAAAACAAACCCTTGATTCCGCTTCCAGCTTCATTTAAGGCTACGGTGATAAGTTTTGCGTGACGGTGTAGCTAGGTTTAACGCACACATCGTCATTTAATAAAAGTTTTATGAAAGATTTAACATGACACCGAATTTGATGGGATTGCTAGCGTTAACGCCATTGGTCGTGTTGCTGTTAATGGCGGCGCGAGAGGATGTTCGCAGTCATCGCATCCCCAATAAGTTGGTATTGATTGGTGTTTTGACAGGTGTAGTGCTGAACGGGCTGCTCCCCGTCGGAACAGGTTTTAATAATGCAGTGCCAGGTGGTTTAGGTTGGTTGGCTGCGTTAAAAGGTTTAGGTGTCGGTATGGCAGTGTTGTTGCCGATTTACTGGCTACGCGCCATGGGTGCTGGTGATGTGAAGTTGATGGCGATGGTAGGTGCTTTTTTAGGCTCAGCTGGCGTATTAGGTGCGGTGCTGGCAACGTTTATTGCTGGTGGTGTGATGGCGTTAGCCGTGGTGTTGTGGTCAAGGCAACTGGCTGATTTATTGCAAAACGTCAAGCTGATATTGCTGGGTGGTTTTGTAAAAATGAGCGCAGGGCAAGCACCATTGATGAATGATTTACCGGTTTCAGTAGGCAAGTTGCCTTACGCGGTGGCGATTACAGTGGGTACCTTGGGTTATTTGGTTTGGCAACGGGTTGGTTGGATGTAGCCTCACCGTCTTTCCCTCGCCGTTCCCTGAGCCTGTCGAAGGGTTAGGCACTAGATGTATCCCCGCCCTTCGCCCTTCGACAAGCTCAGGGAACGCAAGCTCAGGGAACAGCAAGGATTTAAGATTTAAAGAAATACGCGTACAGAGATAGCTCACTAAAACCTGGTGATTATAGAAAAGAAACTAAAAATGAAAACAAGGTTTACAGAACAGGCGAGAGTAGCGACAGAGGATCGGCGTCATACGTTGATTCCATGTCAGCCTCGTACTATTGATGAAACCGGCCTTAGTTTTCAATTTCTTGTAGAACTCCTCACCAAAGCCTTGTTTTTGCGCGGGCAAATGCGGTTGATGGATTTGGTTTCCTATTCCAAACTTTCTGTTGCAGTGTTAGAGCCGTTGCTGGCCTTTATGCGTACCGAGCGCATGTGTGAGGCTACACGTAGCAGTGAGGCTGAAACCGCCATTGCCTACAACCTTACCGAGCTGGGGCGTTTACGTGCAGAAGATTACCTGCGCAAGAGCCAATATGTAGGGCCCGCCCCAGTCAGTTTATCGGCTTATGTGAAGCAAGTGCGTGAGCAATCTGTGGTCAACATGCAGGTGACGCGTGAGCAGTTGTCTAAAGTATTTAGTGGCTTGGTAGTGAAAGAGGGCATTCTTAAGCAATTTGGTGCGGCAATGAACTCAGGTCGTGCGATTTTTGTGTATGGCCCAGCGGGTAGCGGTAAAACTTTTATTGCAGAACATCTGGCGGGGTTGCTTTCAGGGGATGTTGCCATCCCGCATGCGATTGTGGTGGATAACGAGGTGATTCAAGTGTTTGATCCATTAACCCACGAGCCATGTGTGCCAGTCAATGGCAGTGGTAATGAAACAGCGCTAGGGTTGGATCGCAGAATGACAACGGATGCGCGCTGGGTAACGTGTCA
>JAURWJ010000131.1 GCA_030655015.1 Methylotenera sp.
ATCCCCATAATCACCGCACCCGCGCCCAAGAATAGCAACGCTTTAAAAAACGCATGCGTCATCAAGTGGAATATGGCAACTGAATAGGCCGAAGCACCCAGCGCCACGGTCATATAGCCTAATTGCGACAATGTTGAGTACGCGACTACGCGTTTAATATCGTTTTGAATAATGCCCAAAAATCCCATAAACAGCGCGGTAATACTGCCGATAATCAACACAAATGACAGTGCCGTTGAAGATAGTTCAAACAATGGTGACATACGCGCCACCATGAAAATACCAGCTGTTACCATCGTTGCCGCATGGATCAGCGCAGAAATCGGTGTTGGGCCTTCCATCGAATCAGGTAGCCAAACATGTAACGGCACCTGTGCTGATTTGCCCATTGCGCCGATAAACAGCAGAATACAGGTTACCGTCATCAGCGACCAAGATGCATTGCCTATCAAATTGATTTTAGTGTCAGCCATTTGTGGCGCCACTGAAAACACGGCAGCGTAGTCTAAACTGCCAAAGTGAAATAACACCAAGCCGATACCAAGCAAAAAGCCGAAGTCACCCACACGGTTAACTAAGAAGGCTTTTAAATTAGCATAAATCGCGGTTGGGCGTGTGTACCAAAACCCAATCAACAGGTAGGAGACCAAACCCACAGCCTCCCAACCAAAGAATAACTGCATAAAATTGTTCGACATCACCAGCATCAGCATAGAGAAGGTGAACAGTGAAATATAGCTAAAGAAGCGTGCGTAACCCTTGTCATCGCGCATATAGCCGATGGTATAAATATGCACCATCAGCGACACAAACGTCACTACTACCATCATCATGGCGCTAAGACGATCAATCAAAAAACCGATTTCAAATGAAAAGTTGCCACTTTTTAGCCATGAATATACGGTTTCGTTGTAAGGCGCGCTGGTCATTGCATCTTTAAGCACATAAACCGACAGCCCAAATGAGGCGGCAACACCGGCAATGGTTACAATATGCGCGGCGGCGCGCGGCAATTGCTTGCTAAATAAGCCAACAATAACGGCTGCGAACAAAGGCAGTAAGGGAATCGCCAAATAGATTTGCGGCATGGTCATGCTAATTACTTATCCTTTTAATGAAGCGAGATCGTCAACATTGATCGTGCGTAAGTTTCTAAACAACACCACCAATATTGCTAAACCAATTGCAGACTCAGCCGCCGCAACTGTCAAAATAAAAAACACAAACACCTGACCAGCAATATCATTTAAATAATGTGAAAAAGCGATGAAATTCAGATTTACTGCAAGTAACATCAGCTCAATGGCCATCAATAAAATAATGACATTTTTGCGGTTTAAAAAAATACCTACCACGCTAATAGCAAATAATAACGACCCTAAAATTAGGTAATGCGATAAACCGACCATTATTTAATCTCCTCAGCGCTTACTGGTGTGTCCGTATTCTCGACCACTGCGTCCATCTTCACAATGCGCAGTCTGTCAGCTTTTTTAACCAACACTTGTTTTGCTGGGTCCATCGATTTACTCTCACGGCGTTCACGCAAGGTCAATGCAATGGCTGCTACAATCGCCACTAGTAACACCACGGATGCCAATTCAAAAGCCAATAAGTAATCGGTATAAAGCACTCGACCTAATTCTGCCGTATTACTATAATCTGCCGGCTTTGCGGCAGGCGCTATTACTTTATCCGCACCAAAATTACGCACACCGACAATCATCACCATTTCTACAGCCATCAAACCACCTACCGGCAGTGCCACCGGCAATGCCTTCCAAAATCCTTCGCGCAACTTATCCAGGTTAATGTCTAACATCATCACTACAAATAAGAACAGCACCATCACCGCACCTACATACACCAGCACCAAGGCAATGGCTAAAAATTCCGCCTGTAACAGCAACCAGATACCCGCTGCGGTAAAAAAAGCCAACACCAGATACAAGGCGGCATAGACTGGATTGCGCGTAGTAATCACACGCAACGCTGCAATCAGCAAAATAATTGCTAAGGTATAAAAAACAATCTCTTGAAAATGTAAGCCAAAAAATGTCATATTTTTTAAATGGTTATCTGTTAAATTTACTTAAATGATCAATAAAGTTGGCTATCTAAACTGTCTATCTTGCTCGCGGTCAGCTGCAATTTGTTTCTCATGCTTATCACCCACTGCCAATAACATTTCTTTGGTGTAGAGCAAATCTCCGCGCACTTCACCGTGGTAATCAAACACGCGTGTTTCTACAATTGAATCCACTGGGCATGACTCTTCGCACATGCCGCAGAAAATACATTTGGTTAAATCAATATCATAGCGTGTGGTACGGCGCGTGTTGTCTTCACGCTGTTCAGACTCAATAGTAATGGCCAAGGCTGGACATACTGCCTCACATAACTTACAAGCAATACAACGCTCTTCACCATTGGGATAGCGACGCAACGCATGCAGTCCACGAAAACGATTTGATTGCGGCGTACTTTCTTCGGGATATTGCACTGTAATTTTTGGCGCAAAAAAGTAGCGGCCTGTCAGCGCCATGCCTTTCAGCAATTCCCACAACATCAAACTGCCCAGTGTTTGTTTAATCGATTTAATCATGTTTTTAATTTACAAAGTCTATTCGTAATAGCCTAATGGAATAAGTGCGCCCAAGGGGTTTGCATCATACCGCCTACAAACACAATCCAGACAATAGTAATGGGAATAAACACTTTCCAGCCTAAACGCATGATTTGATCATAACGATAGCGTGGGAATGTTGCCCTGAACCATAAAAAAATGAACAATAAAAAGCCAACTTTAGCTAATAACCATAAGAAGCTATCAGGAATAAATGGCACGGGTGATAGCCATCCGCCCAAGAACATTAAAGCGGCCAGCATCGATACTAGAATCATATTGGCATATTCAGCTAAAAAGAACACTGCAAACGCCATGCCAGAGTATTCAACGTGGAAGCCCGCTACAATTTCTGACTCACCTTCGGCCACATCAAATGGTGCACGGTTTGTTTCAGCGACTGCGCTAATAAAATATACGACAAATAGCGGGAACAATGGTAAGAAATACCAATGCCAAAAACCGCCCGCCTGACCCATCACGATTTTTCCTAAGTTCAAGCTATTTGCACACATCAGCACGCCGACCAAGGCAAAGCCCATGGCAATTTCATAGGACACGATTTGTGCTGCTGAACGCATTGCGCCTAAAAATGCATATTTAGAGTTAGAGGCCCAACCCGCGATGATTACACCATAAACTGCGACAGAGGTCATCGCTAGTATGTATAACAAACCTGCGTCAATATCCGCCAGCACCACATTCATATCAAATGGCACCACCGCCCACGCGGCAAAAGCTGGGGCAATAGCTAATACTGGACCTAATAAAAACAAAGCCTTATTTGAAGCCGTGGGCAGAATGACTTCTTTAAATAGTAGCTTTACCCCATCGGCCAGCGGTTGCAATAAGCCAAAATAACCAACACGGTTAGGGCCAATGCGCACCTGCATATAGCCAATGACTTTACGTTCTGCCAAGGTCAGATACGCAATCGCACCCATTAGCGGCGCGACAATGGCGACAATTTTAATCAAAGTCCAACCAGTGATTTCCACTGCCGGCCAATAACTACCAAATAGATTTGATAACCATTCCATCAGGTACGCGCTTCCATAACATTTATTTTATCGATTGAAGGCTGTTGTGGGATGAGCTTTTCAACTGTAATTTCACCCATTAAATCACCCAAGCCTACGGTGTCTTCATGTGCAGCTGCTACACGTACGCAACCCATAGCAACATGATCATCGAGGCGAACGGTTAACACTGCACTGCCTTTATCTTGTTTTACCAATACCATGTCGCCATCAACTAAACCTAGCACATCTAGTTGCTTACTACACATACGCGCCATAGGCTTGATATTGTATTTGGTTTTGTGCAGAGGTGGTGAGCGACGTACAATCGGGTCGGCTTCATATTGCGCCACTTCGCCGATACGCTGCAGACCATCATGTTTAATGTTGACCTGAATCTCTACCAACTCTCTCAAGTTATTGTTCAAACTACGCCATACGACCGCTGAAGGTTTTTCACCTGCAAAAATCGCATCTTTGACCTGCTCACTTGATTCATAATCAAAGTCATCTAGCCCCAAGGTATTGGCCAATACACGTAATACTTTCCAAGCGGGACGGCATTCACCCAACGGCTTAACCGCAGCGGCAAAACTTTGTACGCGACCTTCCATACTCATGAAGCTGCCAGAGGTTTCTGTAAAGGGTGCGATGGGTAACAAAATATCCGCATGCTCTAATGCTTGAGATTTATATGCGGTCAACGCGACGACACATTCCGCTTTTTCGATCGCCGCTTTTGCCAACGCGGCATGCTGGCAATCCAGCTCAGGCTCTATATTCAACAACAAGTAAGCCTTACGTGGCACTTCAAGCATCGCACGTGCATGCATCCCTGTACTTGATGGCATTACCCCCATCAAATGCATGCCAGTACTATTCGCAGCGGCTGGCAAGATGCCGCCTTTAGCGCCAGTAATACCGCCAATCGCTTCTGCCATACTGTACATTTCAGTAAAGCGTGGGTCACTTAATGCCATATTGCCTAAAAAGATACCGACTTTGGGTGCGATTAAATCGTAATTTTTACCATGACCGGCCAAGCTTTCCGCAATGGCCTGCGTATTAGGTCGTACTTTAATTTCATCTAACAATTGAGTTAGCGATGGCGGCAAGCAGAGCGACAGCCGCTGCAAGCCAGACATAGCTTTCAATATCTGCCCCAACACGTTAACCATATCGTTAGGTCGCACAATCACTTTGTGTGCAATATCCATCAGCGGGTCATTATCCAAAGGGCTCACAATAGACAACTCCGCACCATTGGCTACGGCTCTGCGAAAACGTTTTGCTAATAGCGGATGCTCATTACGCAAATTTGAGCCAATGACAATAATGCGATCTAGTTCTTCAATCTCGTGAATATTGCAGCCCATCCAAGGCGTGCCGAGACGCTTACCATCTAACCTAAAGTCAGTTTGGCGCAAACGATAATCAATATTGCCGCAACCCAAACCATTGGCTAGTTTTTTAGCTAAATAGCCTTCTTCCATAGTGCTGTTTGGTGAGACCAACACACCCAAAGCTTCGCTGCCGTATTCGTTGGTAATATCTTTTAACTGACCTGCTGCAAACTCTAATGCCGTTTTCCAATCAGTTTCTACCCATGCACCATTGTGCTTAATCATCGGTACTTTTAGACGATCCGGGCTATTTAAACCTTCATAAGAGAAGCGATCACGGTCTGACAACCAGCACTCATTGATACTTTCTTTTGTCAGAGGTAATACGCGCATGACTTTATTGTCTTTAACGTGTACTTCAATGTGAGAACCCAAGCTGTCATGTGGCGCGATGCTTGGACGACGCGTAAGCTCCCAGCTGCGCGCTGAGTATCTAAAGGGTTTGCTGGTTAATGCGCCCACTGGGCATAAATCAATAATGTTGCCAGAAAGCTCTGAGTTCACGCTTTTATCAACGTAAGCGGTAATTTCGGCATGTTCACCACGCCCCACCATACCCAACTCTTGCATGCCGCCCACCTCTTTTAAGAAGCGTACACAGCGGGTACATTGGATGCAGCGCGTCATATCAGTACTGACTAACGGCCCAATATTTTTATTGAAAACCACACGTTTTTCTTCGGTATAGCGCGAGCCACTCACACCGTAAGCTACTGCAATATCTTGCAAATCACACTCACCCCCTTGGTCGCAAATTGGGCAATCTAACGGGTGATTAATGAGCAGAAATTCCATCACACTTTGCTGTGCTTCAATGGCGGATTTTGAGCGCGTGAATATTTTCATGCCATCTGCAACCGGCGTAGCACAGGCGGGCAATGGTTTATTAAATTTTTCAACCTGCACCAAACACATACGGCAGTTAGCCGCGACGGATAGTTTCGGGTGATAACAAAAACGTGGAATCGCGACGCCTGCTTTATCAGCGGCATCAATAATAGTGCTGCCCTGTTCGACCTTTAACGCCTTGCCGTCTATTTCGATATTTAACATTTACTTGCCATCCACCATTGATTTGCCATGCTGAATGTAATACTCAAACTCTGGCCTGAAATGCTTGATAAAACTCAACACTGGCGTTGCCGCGGCCTCACCTAGCGCACAAATAGTGCGGCCTGCAATGTTGTTGCTAACAGAGGTTAATAAGTCCAAATCTTCCATCTTGCCTTGACCCTTTACGATACGGTCAATAATCCGATACACCCAACCCGTACCCTCGCGGCACGGCGTGCATTGCCCACAACTTTCTTCATAGAAAAAGTAAGACAAGCGATGCAGGGTTTTTACCATACAAGTGGTTTCGTCCATCACAATCATGGAACCGGCACCGAGGCTTGATCTCGCCTTACTCAAACCCTCGTAATCCATTGTTGCACCAAGAATAGCTGAAGCAGGCATTACCGCAGTAGAAGGACCGCCTGGTATGACCGCTTTTAACTGACGCCCTTTCCAAATACCGCCCGCCATTGCTAACAACTCAGTAAATGGCGTACCCATTTTCACTTCATAGTTACCCGGCTTCTCTACATGGCCTGACACTGAAAATAACTTGCTGCCCCCTGAGTTCGGCACACCTAAATCTGCAAAGGCTTGTCCGCCATTTTGCATAATCCACGGAATACTGGTGTAACTTTCGGTATTATTGACATTAGTCGGTTTACCAAACACACCATAACTCGCTGGGAATGGCGGTTTAAAGCGTGGCTGACCTTTTTTGCCTTCAATTGATTCAATCAAGGCAGTTTCTTCACCACAGATATAAGCGCCGTAACCATGCACTGCATACAAATCAAAACTGAAGTTAGTGCCAAACAGGTTTTCACCTAAATAACCGGCTACTTTTGCTTCGTGCAGAGCCGCTTCAAAGGTTTCGTAATCTTGCCAGATCTCACCGTGAATGTAGTTATAGCCAACTCGCGCACCTAACGTATAAGCAGCAATCGCCATACCTTCTATGAGCTGGTGCGGGTTATATCGAATAATATCGCGGTCTTTAAACGTACCTGGCTCACCTTCATCGGTATTACAAACCAAATACTTCACGCCATCAAAATAGCGCGGCATAAAACTCCACTTAAGACCCGTTGGAAACCCAGCACCGCCACGACCACGCAAGCCAGAAGTTTTTACTTCTGTAATAATGTCTGTTGCTTTTACTTTTTCTGTAACGATACGTTTTAAAGCTGCATAACCACCTAATTTAAGGTAAGTCTCTAAAGATGCAGGATTTTGTTCAGTGAGTGTACGCAACGTTACTAAGGTTTGACCCGTTAAATCCGTCATCACGACTGGTTTTTGAGAGCGCGCCATTATTTAAGCCCCTCAATAATCGCATCAACTTTTTCTGTCGTTAAAAACTCATGCATTTCTGTGTTATTCACGTGCATCAAAGGTGCGCCACCACAGCAACCCATGCACTCACCCTCTTTAAGGCAAAACTTGCCATCGGGTGTAATTTCATTAAAACCAACCCCCAGCTTATGTTGTAAGTGATTCACAATTTCATCTGAGCCACGCAACATACATGAAATGTTGGTGCACACTGTGACTTTGTATTTTCCAACAGGGCTTAAGTCATACATATTATAAAAAGTAGCGACTTCCATCGCGGCAATTTCAGGCATTCCCAAATACTGCGCTACCTCAGTAATACTTTCTCTGGATAACCAGCCGCGCTCGGTTTGCACAATCCGTAGTGCGCTCATCACCGCAGCTTGGCGCTGGTCAGCTGGATATTTAGTCAGCTCATAGTCTATTTTATTGATGGCTTCTGGACTTAACATACTTATTTATTCCTACTCCGAGGAGCGAGTATTTCAGCCTCAATCGAGGCGTGAGTGCTTGAGCCACCAGAATGTACTGAAGTACATGAGGATGGCGAAAATGCGAACAACGATGAATGAGGATGAAAGACGATGTTCATCGGTCGATTTCCCCGAAAACGATATCTTGCGTACCAATAATCGCCACTAAATCGGCAATCATGTGGCCTCTAGTCATTTCATCCAGCGCAGCTAAATGTGGGAAACCTGGTGCACGGATTTTAAGGCGGTAAGGTTTATTGGCACCGTCTGAAACCATGTAAATACCAAACTCACCTTTTGGATGCTCAACTGCCGCATACGCCTCACCAGCAGGCACGTGAAAACCTTCGGTAAAGAGTTTGAAATGGTGAATCAGGTCTTCCATGTTGGTTTTCATACCTTCACGGCTTGGCGGTGCTACTTTGTTATCCGCAGTAATTACAGGGCCGGGATTTTTACGCAACCAATCTACACATTGCTTGATGATATGGTTTGACTGCCTGAACTCTTCCATGCGCACCAAATAACGGTCATAGCAATCGCCATTTACACCAACAGGAATATCAAAGTCTAAATCAGCATACACTTCATACGGTTGCTTTTTACGCAAATCCCACTCGACACCTGAGCCGCGCAACATTGGGCCGGTCATACCTAGCGCTAAAGCACGCTCCGGGCTCACCACACCGATACCAACTGTACGCTGCTTCCAAATACGGTTATCTGTAAGCAAGGTTTCGTACTCGTCGATATAAGCAGGAAAGCGCTTAGTAAAATCCTCGATGAAGTCGAGCAATGAACCTTGACGATTTTCATTTTGCGCTTTAACTGTTTTGGCATTACGCAGTGGTGATACCGCATATTGCGGCATACTATTTGGCAAGTCGCGGTAAACACCACCTGGACGGTAATAAGCCGCATGCATACGCGCACCTGAAACCGCCTCATACACATCAAACAAATCTTCACGCTCGCGGAACGCGTATAAAAACACCGTCATCGCACCCACATCCAGCGCATGCGCACCTAGCCACAACAAATGGTTAAGCACGCGTGTAATCTCATCAAACATGACACGAATGTACTGTGCGCGAACAGGCACATCGATGCCCATCATTTTTTCAATCGCCATCACGTACGCATGCTCGTTAGACATCATAGACACGTAATCTAAGCGATCCATATACGGGATAGATTGTAAATAAGTGCGATTTTCAGCTAATTTTTCAGTCCCACGATGCAGCAAACCAATGTGTGGGTCAGCACGTTGAATGACCTCGCCATCCAGCTCCAGCACCAAGCGTAAAACGCCATGCGCCGCAGGATGCTGCGGGCCAAAGTTCATCGTGTAGTTTCTAATCTCAGCCATTATGAATGTGCCCCTTCGTTACGAATTACACGTGGCACGTTATTACGCAACTCAATTGAAACCGGCTCATAAATCACTCGCTGCTGCTCTGGGTCATAACGCATTTCAACGTTACCTATCATCGGGAAATCTTTACGGAATGGATGGCCTACGAAACCATAATCGGTCAATAAACGGCGTAAATCAGGGTGATTTTCAAACATAATGCCATACAAATCAAAAGCCTCACGTTCAAACCAATTAGCTACCGGCCACAAATCAACCAAGGTGGGTAAAACTGGGAAGTCTTCATAAATTGATAACTCGCGCAAGCGCACACGCTGATTTAATGACACCGATAAAAAGTGGTTCACCACAGCATAACGCAAACCATCATAACCACTTTCACCATACGCTTGATAATCCACGCCGCACAGATCAATCAACTGCTCAAATTTCAAGCCAGCGTCATCTCGTAACAACTGACATACAGCAAGATAATCTTGCGCACTACATTCAACGGTCACTTCGCCAAATGCAACAATCTGCTTGGTGATTTTTTCACCCAGCACGGCCTGCAATGTTGCTGATAGCTGATCTAATTTAGCTGACATATTTTTTACTTACCGGGCTATTGTATTAGTACGTTTAATTTTATTTTGCAGCTGAATAAGGCCATATAGCAGCGCCTCTGCGGTTGGCGGGCAACCCGGCACGTATACATCAACTGGCACGATGCGATCACAACCGCGTACCACTGCATAAGAATAATGATAGTAACCACCACCATTAGCACACGACCCCATTGAGATCACCCAACGCGGCTCCGCCATCTGGTCATACACTTTACGTAGCGCTGGTGCCATTTTATTCACCAACGTGCCCGCCACTATCATCACATCTGATTGGCGAGGACTTGGGCGAAACACGATACCAAAACGGTCTAAGTCATATCGCGAGGCACCCGCGTGCATCATTTCAACCGCGCAGCAAGCAAGCCCAAAGGTCATGGGCCACAATGAACCAGTACGGGTGTAGTTAATGACCGTATCCAGCGTGGTAGTGACAAACCCTTTTTCTAAAATACCTTCAATACTCATGATTGAATCAACCTCATTACCATCAATCCCATTCCAAGGCACCCTTCATCCACTCATAGATAAAGCCAATCACCAACACACCCAAAAACACCATCATGGCGAGAAATCCAAACAAGCCAATTTCTTGCAACACCACTGCCCATGGAAATAAAAACGCGATTTCTAAATCAAAGAGAATAAACAGGATAGCGACCAAGTAATAGCGCACATCAAATTTCATGCGGGCATCTTCAAATGCCTCAAAACCACACTCATAGGGGGAATTTTTTGCAAAGTCAGGCTTGCTAGGAGAAACCAGTCTGGATAAAACCAAAGGACCAACGCCAACGGCTAAACCGACGAGGATAAACAATAATATTGGAAAATAATTTTCTAGCACCGATCAGCCCCAGACTGAAATATGTAAATAGCATTCAATAAACCCAAAGCAACACCTATTTTTACATGGTTTTTTATGTGACCGCGACAAATGCAACCAGCATAACGACTTGATTCCGCATTGAACACTCAACAAAAGGTGCGATAACCCAAAAATTACATTAAATCCAGCGCAATGGATAGACTCGAAGCCAAGCTACAATTCTTGCTATAACTAGACCCGTAAATCCCGCAACTTTATTCTGCACATTTTTTCACTTGCCTTTTGTTTTAGCTAAATTTACTAATTTTATGAACTTAATGCTCAATTCGTAAAACAGCGTAATTGTACCCTATTACCAATAAGCTTTCAAAAAATTCCGCAACTTTTACCACTTAAATAACGCACTTTCATTAAGCCCCATCCCTCAATAAACATACCGATGAAATCTTGCATCCTTCCACCCACAAGCATTAGTGTGAATTCGTTTGCGTATACGAGAATATGATAACTCATGAGTTAAGATGCGATAGATATAGAATGGCTTTTACACGTCACCTTCAGATAACTAGCCCATATCTTATAGCTTTTAGTAGATCAACGCGCCCGTAGTTTACATTAAAATTGTTTAAGTTTTAGCACGCCTCAATCAAGTAAATAGCTTGTAAGTAATTGATATTACAGGAAGCAACTTTCTAAATTACATGTAAAAACTTGGCTACTTATACACACAACCTAAGGTTACACTTTAAAGCATAAGAAATAACTCATACAAATCAAGGCGTGAATTTCAACCCATTGATTTATATGAACTAATTAACTGGTTACTATTTATACGGTTTTTACAAAACCCTTATAAAACGGTAGGTTACGATTATATTTCACAGGTAATCACAGAGTTATCCACAGATTTTGTGGAGAGTATTTTTTTGTTTCAATGACTGTAAAAAAGTCAGTAATTTAAATTATTTATCATGCCTATGAGCAATTCCCAGCATCTCTTAACTTAATTCATTAACATCAATGAGATAAGGAGTTGGATCATGAAAGCAACGGAAACTGACCTACTGAATTAGTAGCAACCGGGTGGTACGGAAGTAAGTTGTACTCAGGCCTTGGCGCAGCAAGGCTGGTCAGAAATATTCGCTACCCCAGTGGGGACATGATCACGGCAACACCATTACGACACGCCGCAGCTACAGACGTACTCAGTGTTATCCAAGCCCCACTCACAGCAGGCACGCCACTCCTCTCCACCAACCTACCCTTTACCAAATGGTTCTAGGCAATCTACCTGATAGCTTCGGACAAGTGGCATCTCTGCCATGCGGCTTTTCAGGCCAATCAACGTATCCAAGCTCACTGCCAATCGGATACTGTGCAAGATACGTATAATATGGGCATCGTGATAGCGATTATCGCTGGCGATCTGACTGAGACTGATGATGCGTTTATCGATGGTCAACTTAGCGGCAAGCGTGGTCGCGTTGCTGAAGGTAAGCATACGGTATTGATAGCGGTTGTGAGCCATGACAGCCATGCTGGTTTTATTGCCATGCAACAAGTGCCTGCTATAACCAAGTAAGCGTTAGCAAGATTTGTGCAAAGCCGCCTGTCACCTCACCAGTCAGTGCGTAGTGATGCGTTATCCTCACTGACGTAAATCGCTAGGACTCAGCAGCATCTCCGTGAGTTCTGCTATCCATTCAATCAACACTCATGGGAAGCGCGGCGTTGTCGCTACGTTTGTTAAACGCCTACTTGATGCATACTCAAGTGGAACGAAGAATTGCCATGTTGTTTAATTTTGGAGGCTGTTCAGGCAACAAAGCCTTGATTGAGTAATTTAGAGCTGGATACTAATTGACTAAACTATATCGAACGTTTTTTTGCGGTGTCTGTTACCTGCTTGTTTTTGCGCTTATCAACAGGTAGCGTTTCTACCTCAAGTAACCTTTGCTGTTTTTCAGCTTCGAGTATGGCTTCCGACGCCTTTCTGCGCTCTAGTATGCGTGCTTGCGCATCTAGCAGCTCATCTAATGAAATCAGGTTGTCTTGATTAGTATCTACACTACTAAAATGTCTGGCAATTTGTGGTAATTTTTCTGTGGCCTCTTGTCGATCAAGGGTGCCATCATTGTCGTTATCGGCATCTAAAAACCGAGCTTCAATGCTTTTTTTCATTGCGCGACGACGCTCTTCAATTTGATCGTGACTGGGGTCAACCGCGCGCGCATAATCTTCCAGCGCCTTGCGTAATCTCTCTCTATTTTCTGGGCTAAAGTTGAGCTTAAGCGTTTGCCTTAAGCCATCAGTTTGCACTTCTTCTCCTGTGCTCGCTGGATCAGCCTCTAACACACGCAGGTCTTTATCTTCTGCAGGATTAGATTGATTGCCGCGCCCGACCGCACTCACGCTAAAAGAAAGGCCTAGCCCAACACACAAGGTTAGACATACGTGTTTGGCGACAGATAAATTGTTATTCAGAATTAAATTCAACGACTCAACTTTCAAACGTTAGTTAGCGAGATTTAAGTCGCATAATCATGAACTGCGATTGTAAACTGAATGTTTCAGCACGTCGCCTAATTGTAAGAATTTGTAACCTAACATGATTGTACATAAGACTACAAAAAACTTTGTTAGTTTACTACTTGAGCATTTAATCTTTACCCGATTTAGCTTACACTTTGTCACGATAGAAAATTTAATTTTGACATGTAACTTTATGAGTGCAGATTAGATTAAATAAAAGCATCGCTGAGTACAATCCTGTTAGGGGAAGATATAATGGTTGAACAAAAGAAAAAGATTCTAGTTGTGGATGACGATGTGCGATTGCGCGAGTTATTGCAGCGCTATCTCACAGAGCAAGGTTTTAACGTTAAGGCCGCTGCAGATGCCAAAGAAATGGATGCGACGCTAGCCACCGACACCATTGATTTACTCGTGCTAGATTTAATGCTGCCAGGCGAGGATGGTTTATCTATTTGCCGCAGAATGCGTGGCTCTGGCGCAATGATACCTATCGTAATGCTAACCGCACGTGGCGATGAAGTTGATCGAATTATCGGACTTGAAATGGGCGCCGATGATTATTTACCCAAACCATTTAACCCACGTGAGTTATTGGCGCGCATCAATGCAGTGCTACGTCGGCATGAACGTTTGGTTCCCAGCGCACCGGCTAGCACCAGTGAAAATGTCACCATTGGTGATTTTATATTTAACCCCTCTACGCGCTCACTCAGTCAAAATGGTACCTCAGTTGCCATTACCAGCGGCGAGTTTGCCTTGCTCAAAGTATTTGTTGATCACCCACGCCAACCGTTGTCACGCGATAGACTCATGCAACTTGCGCGCGGGCGAGAGCTAGATGTATTTGACCGTAGCATTGATGTGCAAGTGTCACGCTTACGTAAGCTGATTGAGCCGGACCCAGCGCACCCACGCTATTTGCAAACTATGTGGGGGTTTGGTTATGTATTTATCCCCGATGGTGAAGCTGACCATTAGTCCGATTGGACTTACTTTTAATAACATTGAGGGGTATTTAATTAACTTTTTACCTGACACCTTTGCTAATGTTACCCTGCTCTAGACACCGCTAACTCTTAACATTTAAGCTGCCATCAAAATTGCGCCTTTTACCCAATACCCTTCTCGCTAGAGTGATGTTGCTCATCGCCATTTTATTGGCGGTTGGGCAAGTTGCCTCATTGCAAATCTTTGAGTATTTTGAACGCGGTCCACGTGCAGAGGCAACCGCGCTACAGGCTGTTACCGTGGTTAACTACACCCGGGCATCACTGATTGCCTCACAAGAAAGTTTACGTTTAGCGCTACTTTCTGAACTCACCGGTAAAGAAGGCGTGCGTGTTTATTCAGCAGACTTTATGGAAGAAATTGAGCCACTGCCAGCTGATCCGTTTATCAATATGGTGGCGGATAAAATTCGTGAGCGACTAGGGGTTGAGACGATTATTACCGTTAATCATTACGGTATTGAGGGGCTTTGGGTGAGTTTCGGTATTGGCATGGATGACTTCTGGGTGGTTATTCCACGTATTCATGTAGATCGACCATTCCCCTGGAAATGGCTTGGGTGGGTAGCCCTAGTACTACTACTCTCACTCGCGGGCGGCTATTTTATTGCGGCACGCATTAACCGACCACTACACTTACTCATGAATGCCGCCAACAGACTTCGTAAGGGCGAGCACCCAGAAAAACTGCCTGAGGGCAGCTTTGCTGAGCTACGTGAAGTGAACGACACTTTTAATAAAATGGCGGATTCATTAGCCGAACTTGATGCGGAAAGAACCTTGATACTAGCTGGGGTTTCACATGACATTCGTACACCTTTGGCAAGATTAAGGCTTTCGGTAGAAATGCTACCCGATGAAAATTGCGCCAGCTTAAAAATCGGCATGATTCAAGATATCGCCGATATGGACAATATCATTCATCAGTTTTTAGATTTTGTAAAAGGTGTAGAAGGTGAGCCTACACAAATGATAGACATCAACACGCTATTGCAAGCACTACATGATCGCCAAGCGCGCGCTGGGCGTGATTTAGTGGTGCAGTTAGCGCCTACTTACGTTGTGCCAATCAAGCCGCTGGCTATGCAGCGACTATTAGATAACCTGGTTGGCAATGCCTACGCTTACGGTCATGGGCAGGTGCGCGTCGCCAGTCAGATTACGGCAGATTATATTGTGATTAGCGTATTTGACAACGGCCCTGGCATTCCTGCAAGCCATGTTAAAAAATTGCTGAAACCGTTTGAGCGGCTTGATACCGCACGCAGCAACGCAGGCGGTAGCGGGTTAGGGCTTGCCATTGCTGACCGCATTGCAAAACTGCACCATGGCAAGCTTGAGCTGATTAATCGGCCGGAAGGTGGATTAGAGGCACGCCTGAGCATTCCGATTAAGAATTAGGCTCAAACCAAGCTAACTTCTCACGTAACTGCACTACCTCACCAACAATCGTTAGGCATGGCGGCTTCAACCCTGCTGCTGCAACTTTTTCAGCCAAATCAGCCAACGTAGCAACCACCACCCTTTGCCTTTGTGTTGTGCCTTGTTGCACCACTGCCGCCGGCATATCGGCAGATACGCCATGCTCAATCAGCTTTTCACATATTTGCGCCAACCCTACCAAGCCCATATAAATCACGACAGTTTGCCTTGGACGCGACATCGCTACCCAATCTAAATCTAACGTAAGTTCTTTTGAATTATCCCGAGCTTTTAAATGCCCGGTAATAAACAAACAAGCTTGGGCGTAATCACGATGCGTCAGTGGAATGCCTGCATAGCTAGAAACACCATTCGCTGCGGTAATTCCTGGCACCACCTGAAACGGTACGCCCTGTGCCATTAAGGTTTCAATTTCTTCACCGCCACGGCCAAAAATAAAGGGATCACCGCCTTTTAAGCGCAACACACGCTTACCTTGCAATGCTAGCTTGGCTAAAAGTTCGTTAATTTCCTCTTGCGGCAAGGTATGCTGGTCGCGTGATTTACCCACATAAATCAGCTCGGCATCACGCCGCACCAGCGCCATCACCTCTGGGCTCACCAGCTTGTCATACACGCAAACGTCACATTGCTGCATCAAACGCAAGGCTCTAAAGGTGAGTAAATCTGGGTCGCCTGGCCCGCCGCCCACTAAAAACACCTCGCCCTTATGAACCGCAATATCCGGGTCATCAATTAAGTGCTGCAGCAACTCACGCGCCGCTTGTTCCTGCCCAGACAATACGCGCTCGACCATCGGCCCTTGTAGCACATCCTCCCAAAAAATACGTCGTGCTTGCGTGGTTGCAAATTTCGCTTTCACTTGATCTCTGAACTCACCTGCTATTTGAGCAATACGCCCATAGCCCGCGGGCAACATGGTCTCAATTTTGGTGCGAATATAACGTGCGAGCACGGGCGCATTACCCTCGCTAGAAACTGCAATCACCACCGGGCTACGCTCAATAATCGAACCCATGGTGAAAGTGCATAAATCTGGCGCATCTACGACATTAACAGGAATATTCAGAGCTTGTGCCTCGCGAGAAACAGCTTCGTTTACAGCCCGATTATCGGTGGCAGCAATCACTAAGCATGCACCTATGAGCTGAGATTTTTCAAAATAGGCTTTAATAAATTTAACATTTTTATCTGCAATAAGCGCTTGTATGGCATCAACCACGCTTGGCGAAACAACCGTCACATCAGCATCGGCTTTAAGTAGCATGTTGATTTTACGCGCAGCGACATCACCGCCACCAATCACAACACAATGGCGATTTTTAATATTAAAAAAAATGGGGAGTGCTTGCATGTGAAAGTACAGGTATTAGGATGCATCTATTTTACCTGCTACCAAACAACTTTGTGTGTAGCTAATGACCAAATACGCTAAAATTACACTTTAAAATTGAGCATCAAACCATTGAACACTCCCAAAAAATCTGTAGCTAAAAAAGTATTCATTAAAACCTTCGGTTGCCAGATGAATGAATACGACTCATCGCGCATGGCGGATATGTTGGCATCATCTGACGGCATGGTAGAAACCCTGACGCCTGAAGATGCTGATGTGATTCTGCTTAACACTTGCTCGGTACGCGAAAAAGCTGAAGATAAAGTGTTTAGTCATTTAGGACGATTTATCCCGCTTAAAGCAAAAAACCCTAATTTAATTATTGGCGTAGGTGGTTGCGTTGCATCGCAAGAAGGTGACAACATCATCAAACGTGCGCCGTATGTCGATGTGGTATTTGGTCCGCAGACATTACACCGCTTGCCTGAGATGATTAAAAAAAGCCAAGACAGCCATGTATCGCAAGTTGATATCAGCTTTCCTGAGATTGAAAAATTTGACCACCTGCCGCCACCACGCGTAGAAGGTGTCAGCGCGTTTTTAAGCATTATGGAAGGCTGTAGCAAGTATTGCAGTTTTTGCGTAGTGCCATACACGCGCGGAGAAGAAGTTTCACGCCCGTTTGCAGATATTTTGACCGAAGCGATACAACTGGCAGAACAAGGTGTAAAAGAAATCACCTTGCTTGGGCAAAATGTAAATGCTTACCGCGCTGAGTATGATGGCGTTGAAGCAGATCTGGCCATGCTGATTGAAACCATTGCTGAAATCCCGCAAATAGAACGCATACGTTTTACCACCAGCCACCCCAATGAAATGAATCAAAGGCTGATTGATTGTTTTGCTAACATTCCAAAATTGGCGGTGCAACTACATTTGCCCGTACAAGCGGGTTCCGACCGTATTTTAATGGCGATGAAGCGCAATTACACCGCATTGCAATTCAAATCAATCATTCGTAAGTTGCGTGCTGCCAGCCCCAATTTAACGTTTACTTCTGATTTTATTATTGGCTTTCCTGGCGAAACAGAAAGCGATTTTGAAGCGACAGTCAAACTGATGCAAGACGTTGGTTTTGATGCCAGCTTCAGCTTTTTATATAGCCCGCGCCCAGGCACGCCCGCAGCTTTTTTGAAAGACGACACCCCGCAAGAAGTTAAATTAGCACGCTTAACTAAACTGCAAACCCTTAACGAGGCGCAAACCAAAGCCATTTCACAAGCCATGTTAGGCACCACACAACGCGTGCTGATTGAAGGTGCATCATGGAAAGACAGTGGTTTACTGGCAGGCAAAACAGACAACAATCGCGTGGTAGATATTGCGGGCGACGCCAGCCTGATTCATCAATTTGTACATGTAAAAATTACCGATGTATCAAACCCGCGCCGCTTATTAGGCAAAATCATTTAGGTCTTATTTAAACATGGAAATCACCTTACAACCTGAAGACAATATCCGCTTGGCCAACCTCTGCGGTGCCTTGGATGAAAACATCAAGCAGATTGAAACCGCACTTGAGGTGAACATCAACCGCCGTGGTGGTACATTTAAAGTAAGTGGTCAGTTAGAGAACTCGCGACAGGCTATTCAGCTGATTGAAAACTTCTACATCCGCGCCAAAAAACCGATTGAGTTGGAAGACATACAATTGGGCTTGGTAGAAATTGATAAACTAAAACCTGAAGATGTGACAACCTCGGCCATGCCCGTACTGATGACGCGCCGTGGTGATTTACATGGGCGCACGCCGCGCCAAGTCGCGTATTTACAACAGATTCAAGACCACGACATTACATTTGGCATTGGCCCAGCTGGTACGGGTAAAACTTACTTAGCGGTTGCGTGTGCGGTGGATGCCATGAGCCGTGACCGCGTCAAACGTATTGTGTTGGTGCGCCCTGCGGTGGAAGCTGGCGAGAAATTAGGCTTTTTACCGGGCGATTTAAACCAGAAAGTTGATCCGTATTTACGCCCTTTGTATGATGCCTTGTACGATTTAGCAGGTTACGACACCGTAAATAAAATGTTTGAGCGCGGCGCAATTGAAGTCGCCCCGCTCGCCTACATGCGTGGCCGTACGCTCAACCAAAGCTTTATTATTTTGGATGAAGCACAAAACACCACGCCTGAACAAATGAAAATGTTCTTAACGCGCATTGGTTTTGGCACAAAAGCCGTCATTACGGGTGATGTAACACAAATTGATTTACAAAAACATCAAAAAAGCGGTTTGGTAGAAGCACAAAAAGTTTTAAAAGATATCAAAGGCATCGCCATGACACATTTTTTATCCGGCGATGTGGTACGGCATCCGCTGGTACAGAAAATTGTAAATGCTTATGAAGAATATGAGCTTATAAACAAAGGTTAATGTCAGCACGTAACTGCTTAGTATTGCTTGCTTTTATGCACAAATCCCCTCAAGATACGATCAAAATAACTAGCAAGCTCGCTTGCCGCCCCCTTCCTGTTGGGAAATGAAAATGACACCTAATCGATTTAGCAAAGTAATGCAGCGCGCCCTCGGTGTGGTGGAACAAGTCGTACTCATTGTGATTGGTTTTGCGACCATTTTTGCAGTATTTCAAGCCATTACACACATTTGGGAGGCACGCGCGATTACCGTAGGCGACATATTGCTGCTATTTTTGTATCTTGAAGTAATGTCCATGCTCAATCACTATCTGAGCGCGGGCAACTTACCAGTGAGATACCCGCTATATATCGGCATTATTGCTTTGGCGCGCTTTCTGGTGCTCGATATCAAAGAACTCGATGCAATGACGATGTTTGCACTATCAGGCTCAATTCTGTTAATTGCATTGGCGATTCTCATCGTACGCTTTGGTCATGTGCGCTTTCCCTATACTGATGGCACCGACTTGCAGTCAAAATAACCATTAAAACTCAATGCCAAAACTACACGCATCTATTCAATACGCATCAAATCAGACCAGCCTGCCTACTGCGCGTCAATTTCGTCAGTGGGCCAAAGCCGCGCTGCGTGTAGAGTCAGAAGTCACCATCCGCATCGTAGATGAAGCCGAAGGGCGCTTGCTAAACAATACTTATCGTGGCAAAGACTATGCCACCAATGTACTCACATTTCCACTGACCGAAGAACCACACTTAATGGGTGACATTATTATTTGTGCGCCCGTGGTTGAAGCCGAGGCAAAGGCTCAAAACAAGGCATTACACGCCCATTATGCCCATTTAACCGTACACGGCATTTTGCATTTGCATGGCTACGACCATGAAAATGAAGCGCAAGCTGAGCTGATGGAAGGGATAGAGACTGCAATTGTCACAAAATTAGGGTATCCTTCACCCTATCTCATTACATAGGGTGCCTTTTAGCATGGCTACCGAGTCGGAAAAACCTAGTTTATTAGAACGTTTAAGTCATTTTTTATTACGCGAACCTGAAGATCGCGAGCAGTTAGTCGAGCTACTGCATGGCGCCTACGAAAACAGCTTGATGGATGCAGACTCCCTCGCCATGATTGAAGGTGTGCTGCAAGTCAGTGAAATGCAAGTGCGCGATGTGATGATTCCGCGCTCACAAATGGATGTCATTGACATCACCGACCCGCCCGAAGTATTTATTCCCCACGTCATTGAAACCGCTCACTCGCGCTTTCCAGTCATTGAAGACAACAAAAATGACGTCATTGGCATTTTGCTCGCTAAAGATTTACTGCGCTATTACGCAGGCGAAGACTTTGAAGTGCGCGACATGCTGCGACCTGCAGTGTTTATTCCTGAATCTAAACGCTTAAATATATTACTCAAAGAGTTTCGTAGTAACCGCAACCATATTGCCATTGTGGTGGACGAGTATGGCGGTGTGGCTGGCATGGTGACGATTGAAGATGTTTTAGAACAAATTGTCGGCGACATTGAAGATGAATACGATTACGACGAAGACGAAGACAACGTGATTCAAAATGCTGATGGTCAATATCGCGTTAAAGCGCTTACCGAAATTGCCGATTTTAACGAAATCATTGGCACTTCATTGAGTGACGAGGAGTTTTCTACCATTGGCGGCTTAATCGTTAACCAATTTGGTCATTTACCTAAACGTAATGACGAAATTACGTTTAGCGGGCTACATATCAAGGTGTTACGTGCTGATAGCCGTCGCCTGCACAGCATTTTGGTTGAAGTCATCTCAAAAATAACTGAAGCAAACGCGGAATAATCGACTCGCCAGTAAAGCTTGAGCCACTTGCAAAACCAGCGGAACTAAACCAGAACTGTTTAATTCATAGGTATTACAGACCATTTAGTTGAAACCACTCACTTCGCTGGAGTTCATCATGAAACATTTAGTCCTTGCTTGGCTGGCTATTGTGCAATTTTCATTCACCCAGATTGCCATTGCCGAAGGAAATGTTAACCAAAAAGCAGAGATTCCCACAGAAGAACAAGCGTTTGTAAAGGTCATCAACAGATTCACTAAAGCTGAAATTATCGAGCAGTTTGGTGAACCCGCCAATGCCGATGATGTAAAAATCAAAGGGTCTGGCAAGGTGGTGGCTTCTATTTGGCTGTATCACTTTATTAACACGGCAGCCGATGGCACTTATTACGAGACAACCGAGTTGGATTTTATTGATGACAAAGTCGTGATGGTCGCATTTTTAAATAACGATGGTGCAGAAGGTCCAGAAAACGGCAAGCAATACGAGTTTTCTCAATAAACCACACCGTTCATAAAATTAAAAAGGGCATTAAGCCCTTTTTAATTTTTACGCTTTAGTTTTAATCCATTACTTTTTTAAAGCGTCACGGATTTCACGCAACAACACAACATCTTCAGGTGTTGGCGCGGGCGCCGCTACTGCCTCGGCTTTTTTAAGTCGATTCATTTGTTTTACTAACATAAAAATCACAAATGCTAGAATCGTAAAGTTAATGACAATCGTTAAAAAATTACCATAAGCCAACATTGGCACACCCGCTGCTTTTAACGCGGCATAAGTGCCAGTGTTACCTTCTGGAATTGCGGCTAACGCGACAAACATGTTGGTGAAGTCAACACTGCCGATCACTTTTCCAATCAGCGGCATAATAATATCGCCCACTAATGAATCGACAATTTTACCGAATGCGGCGCCAATAATGACACCTACGGCTAAATCCATGACATTGCCTTTTAAAGCAAATTGCTTAAATTCTGACGCGATACTCATCCCTATCTCCCTTGATAAAATAACCCACAAGCAAACTAACGCTTTTTGCAGGCTAAATATAGGGCTTAAGCATCTAGGCTGTCAATGTTAGCGCCCTGATTTAATGTTAATTTTTGTTATCTAAACCTGTAACAAGCTACAATTGGGCCCATGTCATTATTTACCACGCACAAATTGCTCAAAACATCCTCCTTACTTCTGCTCGGCGCATTCAGCGTCTTAGGTTTTTCGCCATTTTACTTTTACCCCGCCAGTATCGTTTCGCTGATTGGTTTATGTTACTTCTGGTATGTGTCTGATAGCACCAAGCAAGCCGCTCTGGCTGGCTTTGTGTATGGGCTGGGACTATTTGGCGCAGGTATTTACTGGATCTACATTAGCTTGCACACTTTTGGTGGCATGCCAAGCCTCATGGCGGGATTTTCAACCTTTGTCCTGGCCGCCTTTATGGCGTTATTTCCTGCCGCAGTCGGCGCACTCAGTAAACGCATTTCTAACAATAGCCATGAAGCAATGATCATTGCCATCCCTGTATTCTGGGCACTATCCGACTGGGTTAGAAGCTGGATTTTTACCGGGTTCCCATGGCTCACTATTGGTTACAGCCAAGTGCCACATAGTCCATTGGCCGGCTACATGCCAATAATAGGCGTGTATGGCGTGACGCTAATTTCCGTATTGATTGCCAGTTTGCTTGCATTCTGGTTTGCCAAAAAACCAGCCACCATGACTTGGCAACGCAACAGTATTGCCGCACTAATACTTATTATTGTTTCAGGGTATTTATTGAAACAGGTTGAATGGACTACACCGAGCGGCAAGCCTCTCAGCGTGAGTTTATTGCAAGGCAATATTGCGCAAGATATGAAATGGGATCCTGAAATCGCCAATCAAACGCTCAATCAATACCTCACCATGGCTGAATCCAGCGAGGCTAAATTGATCATCATGCCAGAGACCGCGCTACCAGTATTATCAAGCGAGCTTCCAGCTGATATTGGCATCCGCTTACAGCAACATGCCATCAAAAATAACGGCGATATTTTGCTTGGGCTAGTAGAACGTGAAAATGGTGAATACTTTAACAGCGTATTCAGCCTAGGTAGCTCAAAATCTGCAGTGTATCGTAAATCACACCTAGTACCATTTGGTGAATTTATACCATTTAAAATGGCGTTTGGCTGGATATACCGCGACTTACTCAACATGCCATTAAGCGATTTATCGCGCGGTAACAAGTACCAACAACCCATGTCGATTGCAGGTGAGAAAGTTGCGGTCAATATTTGCTATGAAGATGTATTTGGCGAAGAAATTATCCGCCAATTACCGGCCGCCACCCTGCTAGTAAATGTGAGCAACGATGCATGGTACGGAACCTCTTATGCGGCTGATCAGCACATGCAGTTTTCGCAAGCACGCGCGCTCGAAACTGGGCGCATGATGTTACGCGCCACCAATACGGGCGCCACCGCCATCATCAATCACAAAGGCTATGTGCTTGCACATGCGCCACATTTCACACAAACCGCACTCAACGGCATAGCGCAAGGCTACGAAGGCACCACACCCTATGTACACTGGGGTAACTGGCCGCTGATTCTTTTTTGTTTTAGCGTGATTGCATTTGTTTGGCGACGCAACGCGATGAAACGTATTAAGGGCACCTCTATTAATTCAAGTTGCTAACCGTAAGCCAGTATTTGGCTTGTCCGTGGAATATACCCGCTAAAGCGGGTTATTCACACGCCAAAGGTCATCACCACCAATCTAAGTCGCTAAAGCAACAAGATTGGCGCGATAAGCGAGACAAGGCGCGAGTGAAAAATTGTGACGCAGCATATGGTTGATATGTAAGGAATAATTTTTTATGAGCAACGCAGTATCGCGACATACGACTTTTCAAGCACTTTAGTGCTTAGAAAATCGGAGTGCCTGTGGTACGGAAATTGAATTAATAGAGGCGCCCTTAAATCATCAAGTTAAAACCTTTGGTTTGACTGAAAAACAAAGTAAAATCCACCTTTTCGCCCATTTAGTAACCATTTAAGTTTAATCAAACCATCATGGCTTTAACATTTCAACAAATTATTCTCACGCTGCAAAACTACTGGTCTGAACGCGGTTGCGCCTTGTTGCAATCGTACGACATGGAAGTCGGCGCGGGGACATCGCACACCGCTACCTTTCTACGCTCCCTCGGCCCAGAGCCATGGAGAGCCGCCTACGTACAGCCCAGCCGCCGCCCTAAAGATGGCCGTTATGGTGAAAATCCAAATCGCTTGCAGCACTACTACCAATTTCAAGTGGTACTCAAACCAGCACCTGCTGACATTTTGGAGCTTTATTTAGGCTCCCTTGAGGCACTTGGCTTTGACTTAAAAAAGAACGATATTCGTTTTGTAGAAGATGACTGGGAGAACCCGACCCTAGGGGCATGGGGTTTGGGCTGGGAAGTCTGGCTGAACGGCATGGAAGTCACACAATTCACCTATTTTCAACAAGTGGGCGGCATCAACTGCAAACCGATTACGGGTGAAATTACTTACGGGTTAGAACGCTTAGCCATGTATCTGCAAGGGGTGGATAACGTTTATGATTTAACCTGGACAACGGGTTTAAATGGAGAGCGTTTAAGCTACGGCGACGTGTATCTGCAAAATGAACAAGAACAAAGTGCCTACAACTTTGAACATTCAGATGTCGATTTTTTGTTTACCGCATTTAACGCGCATGAAAAACAGGCACAACATTTAGTTGAAGAAAAACTAGCCCTTCCAGCTTACGAACAAGTGCTTAAAGCCGCACATACGTTTAATTTACTGGATGCACGCGGCGCGATTTCTGTGACTGAGCGCGCAGGTTATATTGGACGCCTTCGTAACCTGGCCCGCTCTGTTGCCGCAAGTTACCTGGATAGCCGCGCTAGATTGGGCTTCCCGATGGCACCAAAAGATTGGGCGGATGAAGTGTTAGCAGATTTAAAGAAAAAAGAAGCAGCGTAACCTGTAGGAGCGCAATTTATTGCGTGAATTTTTAACCGCTTCGCGCAATAAATTGCGCTCCTACATAAACCGGAATAAGAAAATGTCAGAAAAAAATTTACTCGTAGAACTATTTGTAGAAGAACTGCCACCTAAAGCTTTAAATAAGCTAGATGAAGCTTTTTCCAGCGTTTTGTTCGAGTCACTTAAAGCACAAGGGTTAAGCGCGGAAAATGCTGTTGTAACAGCTTATGCTTCGCCACGCCGTTTAGCCGTGCATGCCACTCACATTCTTGAGGTGGCGCCAGATAAAACCTCTATACAAAAACTCATGCCTGTAAGCGTAGGTTTAGATACTCATGGCAACGCTACGCCAGCACTAATTAAACGCCTAAACGGCATGGGCTTAGATGAGACTGCCGTATCCAGACTGACCAAGCAGATGGATGGTAAAAGCGAGGCACTATTCTTAGAAGTCATACAACAAGGTGCTGTACTGAACGATGGTTTGCAAAAAGCCATGGAAGAAGCGATTCAAAAACTGCCAATTCCAAAAGTCATGACCTATCAACTGGCAGATGGCTGGAGCAGCGTTAATTTTGTACGCCCAGCACATGGCTTAGTCGCATTGCATGGTGAGAATATTGTCGCCATTAGCGTGCTTGGCTTAACCGCTGGCAATCAAACACAAGGCCACAGGTTTGAAGCCGCAAAAATGCCCGTTATTTTAAAAAATGCAGACAGCTATGCCGCGCAACTTAAAACCGAAGGCGCAGTGATTGCCAGCTTTGCTGAGCGCCGTGCCGAGATTGAACGCCAACTCAATGCCGCAGCTACTAAGCAAGGTCTTACGCCGATTGAGGATGATGCGCTGTTAGATGAAGTCACCGCCTTGGTAGAGCGCCCAAACGTACTACTTGGTCAGTTTGAAGAAATCTATTTAGAAGTACCGCAAGAGTGTTTGATTCTTACCATGAAGGCGAATCAAAAATACTTCCCACTACTAGACAACGATGGCAAGCTAACCAACAAGTTTCTAATTGTTTCGAACATCAGCCCTGCTGATCCAAGCGCGGTGATTGGCGGCAATGAGCGCGTGGTACGTCCGCGCTTGGCAGATGCTAAATTTTTCTTCGACCAAGACCGTAAAAAGACCTTGGAATCACGTATTTCCAGCTTGGACAAGGTGGTTTACCACAACAAGCTTGGCTCACAAGGTGAACGAACACAAAGAGTCTGCGCTATAGCCAAAGCCATCGGTGAGCAACTTGGTGGTAAAGCATTAGCTGATAAAGCTGACTTTGCTGCAAAGTTGGCAAAAACCGATTTACTCACTGACATGGTGGGCGAGTTCCCTGAACTGCAAGGCATCATGGGGCGCTACTACGCACAACATGAAGGCTGGGAAGATGACGTCGCCTTTGCGATTGAAGACCACTACAAACCACGTTTTGCTGGTGATGATTTACCCCGCAATCAGGTAGGTATCGCCGTAGCATTGGCAGACAAACTGGAAACCTTGGTCGGACTATTTAGCATCGGCGAGAAACCCACTGGCGATAAAGACCCGTTTGCCCTTCGTCGCCAGGCATTAGGTATTATCCGTATGCTGATTGAAAGCAAATTGCCCTTACCATTTGAAACGCTTATTCAAAATGTACTCTCAGAATTTTCTAATGAATCTGGCAACAACACATCAACAATACAAGCCATTAAAGCGTTTTGTTTTGACCGACTAAGCGTCAACTTACGCGATCAAGGTGCAACGCCACAAGACGTAGATGCAGTGCTATCACTTGACCCCGCAATATTAAGTGAAGTGCCTCAACGTCTTGCTGCTGTAAGTACATTCTCTGAGTTAGCCGAGGCACCTGCTCTCGCTGCTGCCAACAAGCGCATCAGCAACATTCTGAAAAAAGCAGAAGGCGAAGTGAAGGCTGAAGTGAATACTAACTTACTGCAAGAGCCTGCCGAAATTGCGCTCAACACCGCTTTGAGTCTAGTAAAACCAGAAGCGGATAAACTGTTTGAAAGCGGTGATTACACGGCCTCACTTTCAGCACTTGCCGCATTAAAAGCACCCGTAGATGATTTCTTCGACAACGTAATGGTGAATGCAGATGATCCTGCACTCAAGGCAAATCGTCTGGGTCTATTAGCGACGTTGCACCAGACCATGAACCGCGTGGCAGATTTATCTAAGTTGGCAGGTTGATCACTATGCCTCGATTTCGTCATTCCCGCTGTTCCCTGAGCCCGTCGAAGGGTGGCGGCAAATTGAACAAGAAAGTAGCTTGTCACCACCCTTCGACAAGCTCAGGGCACGGGAATGGCAATGACGGAGTAACCCTATGAAACTCGTCATCCTCGACCGCGACGGTGTCATCAACAAAGATTCCACCAACTTCATTAAAAATCCAAACGAGTGGATTCCAATCCCCGGAAGTCTTGAGGCGATTGCCCTGCTCAACCAGTCGGGCTTTAGAGTCGCTATTGCCACCAATCAATCTGGTATCAGCCGTGGTTTATTTGATATGGCAACACTCAATAGCATCCACGACAAAATGCACCGTGAATTAGCACTGGTAGGCGGGCGCATTGATGCTGTATTCTACTGCCCACACTCAGCGGATGATCGCTGCGATTGCCGTAAACCGAAAATTGGCATGATTAAAGAAATTGGCAAACGATTTTCAGTGGAGTTGAATCAAGTTTTTGCGGTTGGCGATGCTTTTAGAGATTTACAAGCATTTGCCGACGCGGGTTGCCGACCAATTTTAGTGCGCACAGGCAAGGGTGAAGAAACCCTTAAAACTGGCAGCTTGCCAAAAAATACACTGATTTTTGCCGACTTAAATGAGGCGGTGCAACATATCATTTCAGAAAATACCTAATCATGCTGTTTTTACGCTCATTACTATTTTTATTGGGACAAATTGTTACTGCGCCTATATTCACGTTCATTGCATTACTTTCACTGCCACTTAACCCACTCACCCGCAACGTGTTAATTTCAGGCTGGGCGCGCAGCATGCTGTGGTGGTTGCACATCACGTGCAATATTCGCCATCAAATTACCGGGCTGGAAAATATACCGACTTCCCCCAGCATTATTCTTGCAAAACATCAGTCCGCATGGGAAACGCTAGCGTTTCAGTCCATTTTTCCAACCCAGGTTTATGTGCTCAAACGTGAATTATTACTCATTCCGATATTCGGCTGGGGCTTAGCCATGTCATCGCCGATAGCCATTGATCGCAGTGCTGGCCGTGACGCATTAAAAAAGTTGGTCGCTAACGGCAAGGCAAGGTTAGACAAAGGCTTTTGGGTAGTGATATTTCCTGAAGGGACGCGCAAAGCACCAGGTGAGCATGGCAAATATCACATCGGTGGCGCATGGTTAGCAACGCATACCCAAACGCAAGTAGTGCCTGTCGCACACAATGCAGGGGAATATTGGGCAAAAAATTCATTTATCAAAAAACCAGGCGTCATCCAAATTCATATTGGCAAAGCCATTCAAACCACTGGCTTAAAAGCCGATGCGTTGAACAAGCAAGTTGAACATTGGATTGAAACTGAAATGGCAACATTAAACGTTTAATTAGCGTATGAGCCACACCCTGACATTGCCCGGTGGGCAACAATTACATTACCAGTTAGAGCACCGCCAGCGCCGAACCGTCGGGCTGAAAATCACCGCCACCGGTTTGGTGATCCATGCGCCCAAACGTATTTCGCAATCGCACCTTGAAAGCCTCATTGTGCTGAAAGCAGACTGGATACGCAAAAAACTGGATGCGCTAAGCGCCAATAAAATCCCCGCGATGCAATGGCAACATGGCGAGCAACTATGGCTACTGGGCAACACAATCGCATTAGCGCTTCAGCATGATGTACGTTCCAGAGCCGTTGATTATGCCCCTGGCGTTTTGCAATTGGCGATGCCAAATCACAACGAGCCCAGCGCTGTGGCTCGCAAGGTGCTGCAATGGTACAAAAAGCAGGCGCTGACAGATTTTTCCAGGCGCTTGACATTATTTTCGACCAAACTAGGTGTGCCTGTGCCCACGCTATTGTTATCCAACGCACGCTCACGTTGGGGCAGTTGCAACTCAAAAAAAGAAGTGCGACTTAATTGGCGCTTGTTGCAAGCACCCCCACATATTATCAATTATGTGGTTTGCCATGAGCTGGCGCACTTAAAAGAGATGAATCATTCAGTCAGGTTTTGGGCGGTCGTAGCGAGCATTTGCCCTGATTACAAATCGGCAGAAAAAGAGTTGAAAGCTTGGTCACCCAAGCTACATCAAATATAAAGCCACATCAAATATAAAATACATATTAGCCTATAAACCTATAAAAAGCAGTTGTCCACGAAACTCACGAACATACACGAACATACACGAACAAAATCAAATGGTTACACATATTTAAGCCGACACCCAATAGGTGTGTGTAGTCATTAACCTATCATTTTGTTTTATTTCGTGATTTTTGTGTTTTTCGTGGATGAAAAGCCGTTTTTAGGATAAAGAAACAACCTCTAATTTAAAGCAACTTCTTGATATCAGCAGCAATATCGGCAGGCTTTGTTCCGTAATCAACATACAGCCTAATTTTTCCAGTTTTATCAAATACATAAACCCCAGCACTATGGTCTATGGTATAACCACTTTTACCTTTACTTTCGACCTTGGCAGCAAAAATTTTGAAGTTATTTGCGGTCTCATCAATTTCCTTTGTACTTCCGTGCAATCCAATAAAGCGCGTATCAAACGCGGGCACATATTGCGCTAGTACTTCTTGCGTGTCGCGTTCAGGGTCCAGTGTAACAAAAAGTACTTGCAGCTCATCTGCCTGCGTGCCTAACAGCTTCATAGTTTGTTTAAAGTCAGCCATGGTAGTGGGGCAAACATCAGGGCAGTGCGTATAGCCAAAAAACAGGGCGACTACCTTACCGTTAAAATCCGTTAACGAACGTGGCTGACCTAAGTGATCGGTTAAACGCAATGTTTGCGCAAAATCTGCGCCCGTAATATCAGTAGCGATAAATTGGCTATTTTGAGCCGTGGGCTGACATGCACTTAATACCATCATCAATACTGCCAATAATAACTTTCGCATCACCACTCCTCAAGTAAAAGCATTTAAGCGTGTAATTTTACGCGCAAAATTGAGAATATACTGCAAAGCAAGCGCGCACTCGTTTACAATAATGTTTTTTTGCAAAACTCAAGCACTTTAAGGATAAAGCATGGCGAACCCTGTAGCAACTTCTGGCGGTATGGCAGACCGCGACGGCGTAATTTGGTACGACGGCAAAATGGTCAACTGGCGTGATGCCACTACCCATGTTTTAACCCACACCTTGCACTACGGTATGGGTGTATTTGAAGGCGTGCGCGCTTATAAAACAGACAAAGGCACCGCCATTTTCCGCTTAAAAGAACATACAGATCGACTGTTTCGTTCTGCACATATTCTTGGCATGAAGTTACCCTACACTAAAGAAGAACTCATGGCAGCGCAATTAGCAGCCGTGCGTGACAATAAGTTAGAGTCTGCTTACCTACGCCCAATGGCATTTTACGGTGCTGAAGCAATGGGCATCTCTGCAAAAACACTCTCAACCCACGTGATTGTCGCCGCATGGAAATGGGGCGCGTATATGGGGCAAGAGGCACTAGACAACGGCATTCGTGTAAAAACCTCGTCGTTCGCGCGCCACCACGTAAATATCACCATGTGTAAAGCCAAAGCCAACGGCAACTACATGAACAGCATTTTAGCGCACCAAGAAGCAGCCGCTGATGGCTACGAAGAAGCGTTGCTACTTGATGTTGATGGTTTTGTGGCAGAAGGCTCAGGCGAAAACGTATTTATCGTACGCAATGGCAAACTCTACACCCCAGACCTTACCAGTGCGCTAGAAGGCATCACCCGCGACACTATTGTTCAATTGGCTGGTGAGTTAGGTATTCCCGTGATTGAAAAACGCATCACACGCGATGAAGTGTATGGCGCAGATGAAGCATTCTTTACTGGTACTGCGGCTGAAGTCACGCCTATCCGCGAACTTGATCGCCGCAGCATTGGCGCAGGTACAGCTGGCCCAATTACAAAACAATTACAAAAACTGTATTTTGATGTCGTGACAGGTAAATCGACCGAACATGCAGGTTGGTTAACTTTGGTATAACCCATGGGTAGGCGCGAATTTCAATTATTTGAGATCATAACTAGCGTTACCATTAGTACAACAATACTACGAGAAAAACTAATATGTCTACCATAAAAGAAATCGAAGTCAGCGCTAAAAACCTGCCGCTACACTGCCCGACTGACGAAGTAGCATTATGGTCATCTCATCCGCGTGTGTTTCTGGATGTTGCTAAAACCGGACATGTCGCTTGCCCTTATTGTGGGACCAAGTACAAATTAAGGGCAGGCGAGGTGGTTGGGCATCATTAAACAATGAAGCCTGTGTCACGTTAGTTATTTCGAGCGCTCTTATGCGTTATCAGGGAAAAATCATCCACTGGAAAGACAACCAAGGGTTTGGTTTTGTTATACCAAATGGCGGTGGTGAAAAAGCATTTGTGCATATAAAAGCCTTTTCTAACCACTCGCATCGACCCAATGAGGGTGATTTAATCACCTATGCGCTTGCGACAGATGAAAAACATCGACTATCAGCACAAAACATTCGGTTCGTAGGTGAGCGCACCACTGATAACGCCATCAAAAAAACGAAGTCCTTCGATACTATCTTCACCTGTTTGTTTTGTCTTTTTCTCACATTGCTGGTGCTAACTGGTCGGTTGCCATTCACGATAATCGGTCTTTACTTGATTGTAAGCACTATCGCTTTTGTTGCGTACGCGATAGACAAAGCAGCCGCGCAAAAAAATCGCTGGAGAACTCAAGAAATCACCTTGCATTTATTTGCCTTGGTTGGAGGTTGGCCTGGCGCCTTACTGGCACAAAAAACATTGCGTCATAAGTCAAAGAAAGTAGAGTTTCAAGCCATATTTACAGCGACTGTTGCCATTAATTGCCTGGCTTTTGGTTGGCTACTTACAACAGATGGCGCTAGTTTTTTAAATGCTACTCTCAGTTTTTATAACAGTTAGTTGTAAGGAATTTAAAACTGAACCGACTGATGCATGACAGTATCTCAGCTTAAGAAAGCTAAATTGGAGCCATCATGAATCGTCGTCAGTTTATTAGAAATTTATCTGGGCTATGGCTTGCTAGCTCATTCCCCACTTTTGCCAAGGAAGCCACCACAGTGAACCCACTCACAAAATCCAAATCAGCATGGAAAGCACTGTTATCATCAGACCGTTATAACGTGCTGTTTGAGGAGGACACCGAGCGCTCGGGCAGTAGCCCGCTGAACCATGAAAAACGCGAGGGTACTTTTATTTGCGCAGCCTGCTTGTTACCCTTATTCAAATCCAGCCATAAATTTGAGAGCGGTACTGGTTGGCCCAGCTTCTGGGATACGTTACCGGGAGCCGTTGCCACCAAACGTGACTTCAAATTGGTTTGGCCGAGAATGGAATATCATTGTGCGCGCTGTGGTGGTCATCAAGGGCATGTTTTCAATGATGGTCCGGCCCCTACTGGTTTGCGTTATTGCAATAATGGGCTGGCATTGGAATTTGTCCCAGAAAACAATGCATTACCTGCACTCAGGGTATAAAAATATCATGAAAAATTTTATTGGACTCACTGTCGGAATTGCCTCGCTCTTGTTCACTAGTTACTGTTCAGCTAGAGATGCCCTACCACCAGTAAAACCACCATCGGCACCATTGGCAACGGCCATATTTGCTGGCGGCTGCTTTTGGTGCACAGAAGCAGATTTCGAGAAATTGACAGGGGTCGTCATGGCGGAATCTGGTTATATAGGCGGTCACCTTAAAAATCCGACTTACGAGCAAGTCAGTCAAGGCTTTACTGGCCATGCCGAAGCCGTGCGCGTGACTTATAATCCCAAACTGGTCAATTATGAAAAATTGCTAGATTATTTCTGGCGTCATATTGATCCAACCGTTAAAGATCAGCAGTTCTGCGATGTTGGCAATCAGTACCGCAGCGCTATTTTTCATCAGGATGAAACCCAGAAAAAAGCCGCCGAAGCCAGCAAAGAAGCACTTCTGCGTAACGGTAAATTCATCAAAATTTATACTGAAATCGTCCCCGCCAGTAGATTTTATCTAGCTGAGGAATACCATCAAGACTATTACAAAAAGAACCCAATTCGCTACAAATATTACAGAAATGGTTGTGGGCGCGATGCGCGAGTGAATAAGGTGTGGGGAGCGGCGCATTGATTGCTGACCGAACCCGGTAAACCTTTACTTTTAAACACAATGTTACCGGAGAGTAGCCCGATGTGCGAAATCAAGGCGTTACATTCACGAGGCGCTGCGTGTCTGCTACTCTTTATGCTGCTTCAGGCGGGTTGCGCCACGGTGGGAAAACATCCAGTGCTACCAGCGGGCGATGCTCTGGGTGACTGCCAAACGCTATACCGCGAAGTCGATTCCGCCGTCGAGCACGCTGGAGTACGTGACCACGGACCATCGCTAATTTCCGGCTTTCCCTATCTACGCACGACACGGCTGCTCGCCTCATTCCGTAACGAACTGAGCGATCAGCAGCAATGGTCAACATGGGTTAGGCACATGGCTGCGCTGGATGTCGAGGCGCGTACACTGGAACTGCGTAACTTGTCCGCATCGGTGGCAGATCATTCCAAGGATATGCTGCGTGACGAACTAGACCGCTGCCGCGAGCGCCTATTGACCGCTGATCTTGCGCAACCAGAGCGGCGCAGCGCTCTGGTTGTTGCCGCACGCGTGCCGGATGACTACGTCACTTGGTGGCGATTAGCCGGCCTCTATCCGCTTACGGCACCTATCGTCTCCGCTAACATAACGGCTTGGCACACACAGACCCGTAATACTTTTGCTACACCGTTGGCAGCGTTGCCGATTGCGGGAGAGCTGGTGCGCTGGACACCTCAACCTAGAACATCATCTGTCACCCCGATAAAAGCCGTAGAGGTGAGTGAAATCTTGCGCGATTCGCTCGGTATGCAACTGCCAGTTCCAGCTGATTTTGACCGGCTATTTGACACTTTTTCCCCAGTATGGGAAGTGGACGTGGCAGACGACGATGACCGCATCGGAAAGCTGCGCTGGGATAATGGGCCAGTAGTGGATGTGGCGCAGCCGACATTGTACCGCAAGGTCTCATATACCCGTTTTGGTGACCAAGTACTGCTACAACTCAATTACATCGTCTGGTTCCCAGCACGCTCTGGCGATGACATTTACGCCGGACATCTCGACGGCATCAACTGGCGGGTAACGTTGGGGCCCGACGGCGAGCCGTGGCTCTTTGATGCCATCCACAACTGCGGCTGCTACCACGAGTTCTTTCCGAGCCAACATCTGCGCCTGCGTGACGATCTCCCCACCAGCTACTTCGAACTGCCTCTGCTGCCGCAATCGGCGCCCGATCATCAGCCGCTGGTGCTACGCATTGCCCATCGCACCCACTTCATCCAGCGGGTTTATCACGACGAATCACCGCCAGAATCGCCAGCAGTAGCGCAAACGATAGCATGGGAGGAGTACGATACACTGCGCTCCCTGCCCGCCGATGGCGGTTACCACAACCTGTTCGGCGAACATGGCCTGATTGCCGGCACGGAACGTAGTGAACGCTTCATCCTGTGGCCAATGGGCATCCGCTCGCCGGGCGCCATGCGCCAATGGGGGCGCCACGCTACCGCCTTCGTCGGCCGCCGCCACTTTGACGATGCTTTTCTTATCGAGTCACTGTTCGAAAGGGTACCATGAAAAAAATGCTGCATTGGGCAGTGCTCTGCCTACCGATCATTGCCTACACCGCCGAGGAACGTGTTGATATCGCCCGTTTTTCACAGGGAGATCTAAGCGATCTGGCAGCCTAAGGTTTTTTCTGGAAAAACAAGCTATTCATTGGAAAGTACGGATGGGCGTACCGCTTTACGCGCTGACAGCAAGGCTGCTGCCTCGGGGCTAATTCGCAAAGTAAATGTAAACCTTAACACAACACCCATTCTTCACTGGTCTTGGAAAGTTGACAACTTATTGGCAGGCGCAGATGAACGTAGCCGAGCCGGTGATGACTACCCTGCCCGCGTCTATGTTGTATTTTCGGGCGGTGCCGCCTTTTGGCGTACTATCGCGATCAATTATGTATGGTCGAATAAACAACCCATCAATAGCAACTGGCGTAATGCGTTTACTGGTAACGCGCGTATGATTGCAATGCAGTCAGGCTCCGGACGCGTTGGGGAATGGGTAGAAGAACGCCGTGACGTACTTGCCGATTATCGCCGCCTATTTGGTGCTGAACCTGGCAACGTTGATGCCGTAGCTATCATGACAGATACCGATAATACAAGCACGGCGGCCACAGCATGGTATGGCGATATTTGGTTTGATGCAAAATAACGCCCTACACGGGCTTTAATTTTAATCAAACAAGATAGCTTCAAGTTTCCCGGCAACTTCTTCCATAATGAAATCAGGGGTCACTTCTTTGAACTCGGCTTTTCTAACACGCCAATCCAGTGACTTTAATTGATGGCAATGCACTCCACCTTGAGTTTCAGTACCCGAACCCATGAGTGTTACTACAGTGCCAACAGAACGCGCGTTAGCAGCTGCGCCTTGTGAAATAGGACATATCATCGCCAACCCGCTACTGTTGAAAATTTTATCACTGATGACCAAGCCATAATGTTTACCCAGCATGTCTTTACCTGAAGCTGGATCAAAGGTTAGGTGGACAATATCCCCGCGCTTTGGCATGTACGCCATTAAGTAGCTTCCAGTCCGACAGATTGCATTTCATCCCAGCCTTCAACACGTGGTAATCCATTGGGCATTTCTGCCATTAAATCTTCAATCCTGTAATGCTTTCTGTTGGGTTTTGGTGCGGTAATTGTCATCCGTTCGCCATCTAGCATCAGGTTTACTTTTGAACCTTCGTGAAGCTTGTTTTGCTCAATGAACGCCTTTGGCACGGTCATTACCAATGAGCCGCCTGCTCGTCTTAATGATTGCAACATTTCCAAGCTCCTTACAAATAATATCCTATTCTAGTAGGATTTAATTCCGCATGCAATAAAATTATTGAGTAATTTCAGGTGGTGGATTTGTGGCAAAGTGATTATCAGCCGAATGGTGGTAAATTTCTCAAATAGTGCAAAAAAAGGTGGCAATATGGGTGATGAGAAGTCAAGGTGGTCGGGAAACTGTGGTCCCCTATTTTTTGAGTGCAAATTGTTAATCCTCTCTTTTACCCTTTATTGAGGCATAGCTTGGCTCATTTGACCAAGTTGCCATTCTATTTCCATAAAGAATTGCCTGTAGCTTCGGCGCTTCTTCATCGGTTGCTTGGCGTCCGAATTTTAGAAAGAACTCATAACGCATCCTGTCCATTTGGGTGTTGCTAAACCCTTCGTTTCTTGCTCTATTGGGAGTGGGTATGTGAGTTTGAGGTCTAGTTAAGGTGTTCCGTTGCGTTTTGATTGCAGGTTTTCTGGCATGGCGCATAGCCGCCCGAACTTTGTCGATAAATATCCGCTCTGCTTCTCTTTGCTTAGGATGAAATAGCCAGCGTTTTGAGTTTATGTCATTTTTAAGTTTGGTGTAGAGCTCTTCTCTTGATAGGATGGCGTCTACTAAATCTAAATGTATTTCAATTGCTGGTAAGCCCTGCTTTCTGATGTGTCGCAATTTGTTTCTATCTACCTTATGAGTTACCGCTATTTCAACGAATAACCTCTTTGAGTTTGATTCTAAGGTTACGTCAGGGGTGAACCTGTCCTCCGCTTGCTCTATGAACGCCATTGATATAGGCACTTCTCCACCATTGGCTACAATCTGCTCATGTCTAACTGGAGTATAGCTGCGCTTTAATACTTTTTCTTTTTCAAATTTGTACTGAGGCAAAACAACACTAGTTAACTCCTTGAATAGTTCTTTAGCTAATAAATGAAGTGCTGTTTCAGCTGCACCAGAGCATTCTGTATCTGCTGCATGTGCAAAGTGATCAATTCTTTCTGGGCCTTTTTTTGCAATAAGTGGTTTTCCACATGCTACACATTTACAGTCGCACGCCAATCCTCTTGTAACAACTGAAATATGTACGAGTTGATTGTTTTTGAGGGCATAAGCCGTTTTATGCTCTTTGACTCTATAAATTTGGAAGTTACTCATTCTCTTATTAAGCTACTCATTATTCGCGTAGTTTTTGACCTCACCATCCACCACATCAGGCGACAAGCCCAAGCTGGTCGTTTGCCTTGTCACTCGAAATGGCAGCCACAGCAATTGCCACAAACCAAGACGAGATTGTTCTCGAATATAAGGTAACCCCAGCGCCACCTTTTCATGGCCTGCACTCGGAGGTGCATGATGATAAGTGCCACAGAGTCGATCCCATATCGATAGAAAAAAACCAAAATTGGTATCCATTTCATCACGACTTATTGAATGATGCACGCGGTGCATGTTGGGCGTGACGAACAACCATCGTAGTATCCAATCCAGTCGATCCGGGTAGCGAATATTAGCGTGGGTAAACACAGCGGCACCGTTAAGCGTTGCTTCAAATGCGATGACCACCCAAGGATCAATACCAAGTGCGGCGACTATCGCAGCTTTATAAATCAAAGAAATGATAATTTCTATGGGGTGAAAACGCAGCCCGCTACTGGCATCAATATCCAAATCAGCATGATGCATGCTATGTAACCGCCAGAAAACGGGCAAGGCATGGGACATCACGTGCTGTAAATAAATGGCAAAATCCAGCATCAGGAATGCAATCAACGCCTCTGCCCAGAACGGCAGATCGAGCACGCTCATTAATCCCCAGCCGTGGTCTTGTGCATAAACTGCTGTCAGATATGCGGCAGCTCCTAAGGTGAAACGCTGCACAAGAACATCAATGCCAACCAAACTGAAATTAATCACCCAACGCCCTACCCTAGGCTGCGTTGGTGGGCGTTTGGGAAATAGGAGTTCCAACCATACAGCAAGCAGATAAACACCCAAGAAAATACCAAATCGTAAATATGCCTCCACCAAGGACAACTCCTATCGACTAAAACCAAATATCTAAAAACTACTCCAATCACTATAATCTTTAAAGCAATCTTTGCAAAATAGTTCATCACTCAAGTAAAAGTGATTACCTGCGCATAAAATTTGTAAGGAATTTAAAATACGTACGTCTAATCACTGTATGATTTTTTTAATTTACTTTTCATTAGTACATACTGCAAATAATAATATGACCCAGCCGACATTAGTTTTAGTATGCAAGCGACCCGCGCTAGGTGTTGGCAAACAACGTCTTGCTGCAAAAATTGGACAGGAGACTGCACTGAAAATTGCAGAGGCACTACTTGCCTGCGCAATGGAAGACGTTCTGGCTTGGTCTGGTACTGTTGTCATTGCACCAGCAGATGCTAAAGACTGCCAATGGGCGACTAATAGTTTTAAACAAACACATACCGATGTAATGGTGCTGCCCCAAGTCGGCGGCAATCTAGGCCAACGCCTGAATGCACTAGATTGTGCATTACGTAGCAGTGGCTTTAATCAGCTGATATACATCGGGAGCGATGCACCAGATATTGGTATCACCGACTATATTGCAGCAAGCGATGCATTTTTAAATGTTGATACTATGCTCAAACCTACGATTGATGGCGGTGTCTCTATCATGGCTAGCTGCAAACCGTGGCCGGATCTTACCCATTTACCATGGAGCACTTCGCAATTGGGTGACGGCTTATCTTTACTGTGCCAACAAAATGGACATGTTATTGGCAAGCTACCAGTGGGATTTGACGTGGATGAATTTGAAGATTTACCTTACTTGGTGGTGAAGCTCGCACAAGATCAACGCCCTGCCAGACGCGCGCTTCTAGCGTTGGCACGCCAAATTATTCAGCAAAAAACCTCTAAACAAAAGGTGATGATGCCGAGCGAAGGCAATTATGTCTAAAGTAAGCATTATTATTCCATGCTATAACGATGAACAAAAGCTGGCGCAACTGTTAGCGCAATTACAGCATTTGCTGCACACGCCGATTGAGGTGATTGTGGTTGATGGTGCGGCTAGCTTGGCGTGTGAAAAAATATGCAAGCAATATCAAGCACACTGGCTACCAAGCGAGCCTTGTCGCGGCAAACAGCTACTTGCAGGTGCGGCAACGGCACAAGGTGATGCACTGTGGTTTTTACATGCCGATGCACACGTGCCAACAGACCCGATAACAGTGATACAGATCGCACTCGAAAAAGGCGCGCTGGGTGGCTACTTTAAATTCAAGTTTGATGCCCCGCGCGCTTGGCCTGCATTTATTTTAGAGCCGGCTATTGCACTACGTTGCCGCTATGGTATCCCTTATGGGGACCAAGGCTTATTCATGACCAAGCAAGCTTATGTTGAAGCTGGCGGACATGCTCCCTGGCCTTTGTTTGAAGAAGTACCATTGGTTAAAAATTTACGCAAATTAGGCCATTTTGTTGCTTTGGATGCGCCTTTATTGGTTGACCCAAGGCGCTGGCAACATGATGGCTGGTGGCATCGCACCTGGGAAAACCGCAAGCTGGCACTGGCTTTTGTACGCGGAAATGCTCCGCAGAAATTAGCAGCACGCTATCGCAGCCACATTACCAATTTTAATGACGAAAAAAACGAGGCATAACATGCAAGAAACCATAATAAAAAAAGGTCAAGCCGAGATACAGGATAATGTACGCCAGTATTATGGCGAAACACTGACAGGCTCGGTGGATTTACAAACTAACGCCTGTTGCACGGATGCGGGGCTGCCTAATTATGTGAAGCCTATACTATCGCAAGTGCATGATGAGGTGCTGATGCGTTACTACGGTTGCGGCTTGGTACTGCCAGAACTGCTGGATGGCCTAACTATACTTGATCTCGGCTGCGGTGCCGGGCGTGACGTTTATGTGCTATCTAAATTAGTCGGTGAACAAGGTCGTGTCATTGGTGTAGATATGACTGAAGAACAGTTGGCCGTGGCACGTCAGCATCAAGACCATCACCGTCAGGTATTTGGTCATGCGGAGAGCAACGTACTATTTTTACATGGCTATATTGAGCGTTTGCACGAATTAGATTTGGACGACAACAGTGTAGATATTATCGTGTCCAATTGTGTCATTAACTTGGCCGTGGATAAAGCCGCAGTGCTAAGTGAGGCATTCCGCGTACTCAAATCTGGTGGCGAGCTGTATTTTTCAGACGTATATGCAGATAGGCGCATCCCGAAAGCACTCACACTTGACCCTGTTTTATATGGTGAATGCCTAAGTGGTGCACTGTACTGGAATGACTTTCACAATCTGGCAAAAGCGCATGGCTTTGATGATCCACGCTTGGTGGTCGACCGCCCGATTACCATTGGCAATAGTGAGTTAGCGGCGCGTACCGGCAATATCAAGTTTTTCTCAGCGACTTATCGCTTATTCAAATTGGCAGGCTTAGAGCCAGCTTGCGAGGACTACGGGCAATCGGTTGTATATCGCGGCACCATCCAGCATCATCCGCATGCTTTTATTTTAGATAAACATCACTTTATTGAAACCGGCAAACACTTCCCTGTATGCGGCAATACTTGGCGCATGCTGCACGACACACGCTTTGCCAAGCATTTTGATTTTTATGGCAATTTTGACAAACACTTTGGCATTTTTGAAGGTTGCGGTGCAGCTCTTCCTTATGATGGCAATGCCAGCGATCAAACAGGTGGGTGCTGCTAATTGCGGCAGCGTATAAAAGTGGACATGAAAGTTATTCCTATTCAAGTAGCACCGCTAGCAAAGTCGCCAGCTTGGTATCAAACTCCAGCTGGTGAGCCGCGCGGCTTTATACAGCCTCACGCGTTAGATGAGCTTTGGTTTCATACTGGCACAGCCTGCAACCTTGCTTGCCCGTTTTGCCTGGAAGGCTCGAAACCTAGCGACACACGCTTGCAATTGCTACGTTTAGCCGATGCTAAACCATTTATAGATGAAGCGCTCACCTTAGGCGTGAAGCAGTTTTCATTTACAGGTGGTGAGCCGTTTATTGCAAAAGATATGGTAAAAATTCTCGATTACGCCTTGCAGTTTCGTCCATGCCACGTGCTCACCAACGCTACTGAACCGCTTATCAAACGCTTAAAACAGCTTAAGCCTTTGCTACAGCATCAAAATAAACTGCACTTTCGTGTCAGTTTAGACCACTTTGAAGCGTCTAAGCATGACATAGGACGTGGTGCTGGCATGTTTGATTTAGCGTTGCAAGGTTTGCGGGCATTGCAAGAGATGGGGTTTTCGGTCTCTGTTGCCAATCAAATGCTGATAGACAGCACACCAGAAGAAACTGCACGACAATTTAAAACGGTTTTTAAAATGGCTGGCTTACCAGAAGATTTACACCGTGTGGAGTTCCCCGATTTTCATCCACCTGGCTTGAATGTAGCAACGCCACAAATCAGCGCCAACTGCATGGTGACTTACCAAACTAAAGACTCGCGCCGTGCCTATATGTGCGCTTTTAGCAAAATGGTGATTAAAGAACAAGGCAAAATGCGCGTATATGCTTGCTCGCTGGTGGATGACGATGCTGATTATGGCCTGGCTGACACGCTCACTGAAAGTATGCAGCAGGCCGTGAGCATGAAGCACCACCGCTGCTATAGTTGCTTCAAATATGGGGCTTCTTGC
>JAURWJ010000147.1 GCA_030655015.1 Methylotenera sp.
TCTAGCATTATTTACTCTTAACAAATGATTTAGGCCTCAATTTTACATGAAGCTATTATATTTACCGCACATTTGCGCCATAATTGCGTTATGACCTATACCGCACAAAAATTAATTCCCTATTTAGTCGTTGTGTTTATCTATTTGGCAGTCGCTATTGATTATTGGCGCATTGCAAAAACACCTGAAAATACCCAGCTAAAACTACATTCAGCCATGATTGCTTTGGGTTTGCTTATCCATGGCGGACTACTACATCAAAGTATTTTTTCTGCTGGATTTAATTTAGGCTTTTATCAATCAGTTTCGGCAATATTTTGGCTAACTGTTTTGGTGTATTGGATCACTGATCGCAACCACCAGTGGCATAGTTTACAAGCCTTTGTATTACCACCTGCAGCACTTTTTGCGCTATTACCTGCATTTAGTGTAAGTCATCACTATCTACCCGAAGCAGAAAACAGCCTGTTTGTTGCTCACGTTTGGATTGCGATGATTGCTTACAGTCTATTTACTTTCGCGGCATTGCATGCGTTATTAATGGCCATTGCCGAGCGTAGCTTGCATCACAAAACTACCTGGATTAAATTACCTAGCTTTCCACCTTTAATGGTGATGGAGTCATTACTATTTAAAATTATTGGCTTCGGATTTATTTTACTCACTATCACCCTCATCAGTGGCATGTGGTTTTCTGAGCATATTTTCAACAAAGCCTTACAATTTAATCACAAAACTATTTTTTCAATTGCCAGCTGGTTTATATACGCGGGCTTGCTGTTTGGCAGACTCCAATATGGCTGGCGCGGCATTAAGGCCATTCGTTGGACGCTCACTGGCTTTGTATTACTTTTACTGGCTTATATTGGCAGTATGTTTGTTTCGCAAATCATTTTGGGCAGATAAGTTTAAGACTCACCAACATTAACGTTGAACTGATTTTCCAGCATTAGCGCTCGCTTGAGTTATCTTAAACTAATGAGCGGCCAGTGCTGCTGTTTTGCATAAGCAGTTAAAGGTTCATCGGCATCCACTGCCACTGGGTTTGTCACTAGTTTCATTAACGGTAAATCGTTATGCGAATCGCTATAAAAATAACTTGTTTCAAAATCACTTAATTTTTGATTACGCTCAGCCAGCCACTGGTTGATGCGCGTAACTTTTCCCGCTTGAAAGCTAGGCACACCACTCACGCCACCCGTGTATTCACCATTGGCCATTTCAGGATCCGTGCCAATTAAATGCTCAATACCGTAAGCCTTGGCGATTGGTTTGGTGACAAAGCTATTGGTGGCGGTAATAATCAAGCATAAATCACCTTGCGCTTTATGTTTGTTGACTAAATCTTGCGATTTTTGCGTCATCATCGGGCGAATCACTTTGTCCATGAACTTGAGGTGCAGTTCATCCAAAAACTTTACCGGGTGTTGCGAAAGCGGCTTTAATTGAAACGCTAAAAACTTAACAATATCCAGGTTGCCATTTTTATAATCCTGATAAAACTGCTCGTTACTTTCTTGATGCGTGGTTGCATCCAACAAACCCTCACCAATTAAAAACAGGCTCCAGTTGTAATCACTATCACCTGCGAGCAAGGTGTTATCTAAATCGAATAAAGCCAAATTTTGTTTTAATTTTAAATCTTGTTTCATGTTAAATGTCTTTATAATGAGTTGCAGAAAGTACTAAATACACACCGATTAAAATCACACCGAGCGCTATCAATTCTACGGTAGTCACATGCTCATTCGCCAGCCAAATACCTAGAGCAAACGCCACCACAGGATTTACAAAAGTATTGCTACTTGCGACCAATGGGCGCACCGTTTTAAGCAAATATTGGTATGCGCTGTAAGCAACTAACGAGCCTAATACGACTAAAAATAATAAAGCAGCCCATGATTTCAGGCTAATGGTTTGCGGCCATACTTCACCTTGGGCAGCGCTCATCATAAGCAACACCAGGCCGCCGACCAGCATCTGTGCTGCGCTTGCCATTAGGCCTTGCGGCATGGCTAAACGCTTACCCCATACAGAGCCAAATGACCAACTCGCCGCTGCAAATATCAGTAAAAATGCACTGGTAAAATCGCCATGCAAACTACCACCCAGATTAAGCAAAACAATACCCACCAACCCTACTGCGATGCCTAGCCATTCTTTAGCAGTGATTTTGTGCCCCCAAATGGAAGAGAAAATCGCCATCCAGATAGGTGCGGTTGCAATAGATAATGCCGCGACACTTGATGATACCGTTTGCTGCACATAACACACCGTGCCGTTACCTAATGCCGGCAACAACAACCCCACTGCCCCCGCACCTAACCATTGTTGTTTAGTTGGATTAGGTGCGCCCAAAAAACGCATCGCTATATACAGAATGACACCTGCGATAGTAAACCGAATGCCCGCCATCAGAAATGGTGGAAAACTTTCGATACCAAAGCGAATTGCCAAGTAGGTTGAACCCCAGATAAAGTAGGTGCAAAACAGGCTTGCAATGACTAAGAGCGTTTGTTTTTTATAGGTCATTACTCGACTATTTCTTAATTAAATTGCGTAAAGATGAAGCACTCAATCAACTTAATTTGACGATCATTTAAAGATTGCAAAATAATCAGCCAATTCTTCGTAAAATCGAGCCAAGACAAGGCGCACGAACGCAGACAGTACATTTAAGTACGGCAAGTGAGTGCAACGCCGTATTGGCTCGATTTTACGAAGAATTAAACCTGCGGGTGTGCGCGTTCGAGCTTACTATGCAACTTATTCAAGCCGTTCAAGTATGCTTTGGCTGAGGCAATCACAATATCAGTATCAGCACCCTGTCCGTTCACAATGCGCCCGCCTTTGGCCAAACGCACCGTCACCTCACCTTGCGCATCCGTACCGCTGGTGATGTTGTTCACTGAATACAATTGCAACTCCGCACCGCTGTTTACAATGCGTTCAATGGCTTTAAATGCCGCGTCCACAGGACCGCCACCGTCCGCTTCAGATTTCTTCTCCGTACCATTATCGGACACTGTAATTAATGCATGCGGTATTTCACCTGTTTGTGACGCCACTTGCAAATACACCAATTTGTAGTTTTCAGTCGCCTCTTGTACAAACTCGTCACTCACCAAAGCGTGTAAGTCTTCATCAAAAATTTCAGATTTTTTATCGGCTAAATCTTTAAAGCGTGCAAATGCGGCGTTCAACAAGTCTTCACTAGGCAACTCAATACCCAACTCCTTCAGGCGCGTTCTAAATGCATTGCGGCCAGACAATTTACCTAAAGTTAACTTGTTCGCATTCCAGCCTACGTCTTCAGCGCGCATAATTTCGTAAGTCTCACGGTGCTTCAATACGCCATCTTGATGAATGCCAGACTCATGTGCAAACGCATTAGCGCCTACAATGGCCTTGTTGGGCTGTACCGGGTAACCGGTAATGGATGACACCAATTTGCTGGTAGCAACAATTTGTGTGGTATCAATACGCGTCGTCAAATTAAAAACGTCGCTACGGGTTTTGATCGCCATCACGACTTCTTCCAAACTGGCATTACCTGCGCGCTCACCCAAGCCGTTAATTGTACATTCCACCTGACGCGCACCGCCCATAACGGCTGCCAACGAGTTGGCCACGGCCATGCCAAGATCATTATGGCAATGCGTTGACCATACCACTTTATCGCTATTGGGTACGCGCGCAATCAACTCACGCATACGCTCACCCCATGGTGCGGGGATAGAATAACCAACGGTATCTGGTACGTTAATCGTTTTTGCACCTGCTTTAATGACTGCATCAAACACGCGTACCAAAAAATCCATGTCAGAGCGCACCGCATCTTCAGCTGAGAACTCTACGTCATCGGTATATTCCAACGCCCATTTTACAGCCTGCACCGCACGCTCCACCACTTGATCTTCGGTCATGCGGAGTTTGTTTTCCATGTGGATTTTGCTGGTGGCAATAAACGTATGAATACGGCCACTAACCGCATGCTTAATCGCCTCACCGGCACGGCGCACATCGTTTTCACTCGCGCGTGCCAATGAGCATACGGTTGAATTTTTAATGATTTTGGCGATTTCTGAAATTGAATCAAAGTCACCAGGACTGGCTGCGGCAAAGCCGGCTTCAATTACGTTCACACCTAATTTCTCGAGCTGGCGTGCGATGCGAATTTTCTCTTCTTTCGTCATCGCAGCACCTGGGCTCTGCTCACCATCGCGTAAGGTGGTGTCAAAAATAATAATTTGATCTTGTTTGGTTGCTTGGTTCATGGTCGTTACCTTACTTTTATTCAGTTTATTTTAGCTTAATTTGAGACCGCGTAAATTTACCTTAAAGCAAATCGAGTTCAAATAATAGCATCTCGCTGCAGATAATATGCAACGTCATTTAACACATGGAGGGGTGGGGGATAGTTTGCGCGCTAGCGCAGATTTTTAGTACGGAGCGCAACGGCTCGTAACACAAACATTTTGCGCAAGAGTAATGCGCTTGCAATTAAGCAAACCGCAAAAAGTGTACTAAAAATGTGTAAGTTCGACATAGTGTTAGAAATATAATGTTTTTTAGCCAACTCTGCAAGTGTTTAACTTTGGCATTCAACTTTAGTTACTTAGCTTTTTCGCGCGAAGCTTGCCACGTAACCACATGACATACCCTGATAGCGCATAAACTGCCATGACAAAAAATAGCACTTCAGGCGGGCTATATGAAATAAGGACGAAAGCCAGCACAATGCCCAACATGACAATAAATGGCACACTGTGTTTTAAGTTGATGTCTTTGCCACTGTAATAACGTAAATCACTCACCATAGATGCGCCCGCAAACACAGTAAGCCCCCAAGCCATCCATTTCATCTTAAGCACACCAAAAAACACATCGCGACCACTCACGCCATATTCATAAGACACCCACACAAATCCGGCTAACAGCGCGGCGGCGGCAGGGCTAGGCAAGCCCTGAAAATAACGTTTATCTTGATGCTCATCATCTAACTTGGTATTAAACCGCGCCAAGCGCAATGCCGCACAGGCACAGTAAATAAAGGCGGCAATCCAACCTAACTTACCTAAAGGCTTAAGTGCCCACACATAAAGGATGAGCGCAGGCGCAACACCAAACGACACCATGTCGGATAAGCTGTCATACTCCGCGCCAAAGGCACTTTGCGTATTGGTCATGCGCGCTACGCGACCATCCAAGCCATCCATCACCATCGCGATAAAAATGGCAATTGCAGCATACTCAAAATTACCGTTCATCGCCTGTACGATGGCGTAAAACCCCGCAAACAAGGCCGCTGAAGTAAATAAATTTGGCAACAAATAAATACCACGCGCTCTTAATGACGGGCTATCTGTTTTGCTACTTGGAGGTTGTTTAGTATCGGTCATATTCGTATCATACCTGCGAATGAGGTAAATATAAATCAAGTGCTAAAAATTATGGCTTAACGCAGCCAGCTTAACTCAGTTCTAATTAACAGACTTAACTGCAGACATAGGTTAAGGATAACAAAGGCGTGTGATAATATCATCGGTTGATTACTAAAGTTAAAACTATGCAATTTACATTACACAAAAAAGATGGCCTTGCCCGTCGCGGCACACTCTCACTGGCCCATGGAGAGGTACAAACCCCGGCTTTTATGCCTGTTGGCACTTATGGCACAGTAAAAGCCATGTCGCCATTAGAGTTAAAAGAAATCAACGCCCACATCGTGCTAGGCAATACGTTTCATCTATGGCTACGCCCTGGGTTAGACGTAATTGCTGCACACGGTGGCTTACATAAATTTATGGGCTGGGATGGACCAATTCTTACGGATTCTGGCGGCTTTCAGGTGTGGAGCTTAGGCGCGTTGCGTAAAATTACTGAAGAAGGCGTAAAATTTCGCTCGCCCATCAACGGCGACAGCTGCTTTTTAACGCCTGAAGAATCCATGCGTATTCAAAAAGTATTGAATTCTGACATCGTGATGATTTTTGACGAATGTACGCCCTACCCTGCCACC